>DAIUKN010000006.1:0-17990 GCA_036848195.1 Bacteroidota bacterium | reverse complement strand
AAGATTGATGAATCCCTTTCTACTTCGCGCCCCGGAGTGTTCGCCGGTGGAGATCTCGTGGGAGGTGAAGGAACTATTGTACAATCGGTCGGCCAGGGCAAGAAGGCTGCCTTCAGCATTCATCGTTTTCTTTCAGAAAGTGCGGGTGCATGATCCCAGATGATATCTATCCGCTCGGGAACCTTTCCTATGAGTTCCTGGGGATTCAGCTCGAAAACCCCTTCGTCCTTGCCGCATCACCCTCCACCGATGACCTGGAGATGGTGCGGCGCGCATTTGCCGCGGGCTGGGCCGGCGCTATACTGAAGACGACATCGATCGAGGGGAACCCGGTAGATCTTGCCTATCCCATGATGACAAGCCTGACCCATGAGGGAAAACTCCTGTTTGGGATGGGGAACATCGATCTGATTTCCGCCCATCACATCGATCGTGTGGAACAAAGCGTCCGGACATTGAAGAAGGAATTCCCCCGCAAAATGGTTGCAGCGAGCATCATGGCGGGGAGGAAGGACGACTGGCAGCGACTCGTGCAACGCCTCGAACGTGCCGGCGCCGATCTGATCGAGTGCAGCTTTTCCTGCCCCCAGGGAAACATCGGCGAAGATCCCGGAAAGATGCTCGCCCAGAGCGTACGCGCCACAGAGACAACAGCGCGATGGGTGAAGGAAGCGTCGCGGGATGTACCCATCTCGATCAAAATCACCCCTCATGTAACAGACATTGTGGAAGTGGCGCAGGCAGTCAAGCGAAGCGGCTGCGACGCGCTGACCGCATCCAACTCTCTTCAGGCGCTGATGGGCGTCGATCTTCGGACGTTTGTCCCTTACCCACGTCTCAACGGCAGATCGACATACAGCGGACTGACCGGACCGGCAATCAAACCCATCACGCTCCGGACCATCGCGGAGATTGCCCGGCACGTGGAGATCCCCATCCTGGGAACCGGAGGCGCCACCACATGGAGCGACGCGGTCGAGTTTATGGCGGTCGGGGCCGGAGTGGTCCAGTTCTGCACTGTGGTGATGCACCACGGATTCAGGGTCATCGACGACCTCAGGAGCGGCATGGCGCACTACCTCGAGGAGATGGGGTTCTCCTCCCCCCTCACCATGGTCGGGAAAGCTCTTCCGCATATCGTTTCTCATGACGAGCTGCCGAGACTCACCGTGCGGAGCCATATCGATGAGTCGACATGCATCCAGTGCGAGGTCTGCTATATCGCCTGCCTCGACGGCGGCCACATGGCAATCGATAGAACCCCGAACCGGGTTCCACGCATAAACCCGGATCGGTGCGTGGGCTGCGGCCTTTGCGAACATGTGTGCCCCGAAGGCTGTATTTCGATGAAGATTGTTCCGTAGCTCTCCAACAAACAAGAACGAATTCCGGGAAAACAGCATGGCTATCACGTGGAATGCAACGCGACACTCTGCGAAAAGTATCTTTGAAACAATCGGGCGCACACCCATGGTGCAGCTCAACGTGATCCCTAAAGCCGAGGGCGTGAAAGGGAAAATCCTGGTGAAGCTCGAATGGTTCAGCCCTTCAGGCAGCCTCAAGGACCGGATCTATTACAACATGATTACAAAGGCAATCAGGAGGGGGAAACTGAAGAAGGGGATGACAATTCTTGAGTGTTCCACCGGCAACGCCGGCATCGGCTGCTCTTTCGTCGCAGCCACGCTGGGGTTCCCCTGCATCGTCGTGATGCCCGAAGGAATGTCGGAGGAGAGGAAAAAGCTGGATATTGCCTATGGGACACAAATGGTCTACACTCCCGGCGGGGAAAGCGATGTGGATCTTGCCCTGCAGAAACTCGAGGAGATCCGGAGTGCCGATCCGGGCAAGTACTTCGTCCCGGCACAGTTCGACAATCCGGACAATGTCGAAGCACACGTTAAGACCACAGGCCCCGAGATCTGGGACCAGACCGGCGGAAAGATGGACGCCTTCATTATGACCCAGGGAACCGGCGGTACTCTGACCGGTGTGGGGCGTTTTTTCCGGAAACGGAAAAAGGGAGTCAAGCTTTATGCTGTTGAGCCTGCCGAGTGTCCCCTCCTGAGCCGCCGGGAATGGGGACCCCACGGAATCGAAGGGATCGGCGACGGATTCGTCCCACGGAACCTCGACATCAGCTATCTGAACGGAATCGTCACGACACCAACTGCGGAAGCGTTGGACATGGCTCGACGGCTCTCCAGGCAAGAAGGAATCTTCTGCGGCATATCCTCGGGGAGCAACGTCGCCGCCGCGATCAAGCTCTCAAAACACCATCCTGAACTGAAGACGATTGTGACCCTCATCTGCGACACCGGGCAGAGATACTTCTCCACGGAATTGTGTGGCTCCCCCAAGCATGTGGAGATCCCAGAACGTGAACACCCGATGGACGAATACACCAGAAAACAGCTCGACAGATATCAATCCAGATGGGAAATCATCGACTGATGAATGAACAAATCCTTGCCGCTGCGCGAGAGGGCGAGCATCACGTCGTCCGGTTTCTTCGGGACCTCATAGCGATACCTTCCACCAGCTCCCGCGAGGAAGCGGTGATCCATCGCATCAAGCAGGAGATGGAAGGATGCGGGTACGACGAGGTCAGGATCGACCCGATGGGAAACATCTTCGGCCGTATCGGCAGCGGGAAAAAGGTGATCGCGTATGACGCGCACGTGGACACCGTCGACGTCGGGAATCCGGAAAACTGGAGCGTCGATCCGTTCACAGGTGCGCTGGAAGACGGAGTGGTCTACGGACGCGGGGCGTGTGACATGAAGGGCGCCCTGGCCTCGATCGTCCACGGGGGTAGATTGATCAAGCAGCTCGGCCTCGAGGGTGATTACACGCTTTATGTAGTCGGCAGCGTTCAGGAAGAAGATTGCGACGGCCTCTGCTGGCAATACATCATCAATGAAGACAAGTTGCGTCCCGACGCGGTCGTTATCACCGAGCCGACAAATCTGGGAATCTACCGGGGACACCGGGGGAGAATGGAAATAGAGGTTCGGACAAAGGGAATTTCCTGTCACGGTTCTGCGCCGGAACGGGGTGTCAACGCCGTCTACATGATGGCCCCGATCATTCAGGATATCGAACGGCTGAACGACCAGCTTTCCGGTGAGCCATTCCTGGGGAAAGGAACCGTCACCATTGCGGAGATCCGCTCGACGTCTCCATCTCTCTGCGCCGTTGCGGATTCGAGTACCATACACCTGGATCGCCGCCTGGCCGCGACCGATACCCTGGACTCCGCTGTGCGGGAGATTCAGGATCTCGATTCTGTCAGGCGTGCCGGTGCCGAGGTGCATGTGCTGAACTACGCGGTCCCGAGCTGGCGGGGACTGGTCTACCCAACGAAGAAATACTATCCAACATGGCTTCTGGCGGAGGATCACCCGTTGCTTCGCGCCGGGAGGCAGACCTACCGGGGCCTCTTTAATGCCGAGGCGGTTGTGGGGCGTTGGGTCTTCAGTACAAACGGCGTTGCGGTGATGGGAATGCACGGCATCCCCTGCATAGGCTTCGGTCCCGGCAACGAGATCTTCGCGCATATGGCCACGGAACAGATCCCCGTGGAGCATCTGGTGAAAGCGACAGCCTGGTACGCAGCGTTTCCACAATTCTATCTCCAGTAAAAGGACTCAAGCATGCCTGCTAAACTTCCAAAGCTCCCAAAAACTGCCCGCGGTAAGGATTATATTGAGACAAAGGACTGGACGGAGAAGGAAATCAACCTCGCTCTCTCCGTCGCGGCTGATCTGAAGAAGCGATTCAGGAAGGGACAGCCGCACCGGTATCTCCCCGACAAGACCATCTTTCTCTTCTTCTTTGACAAGTCGACCCGGACGCGGAACTCTTTTGAGGCAGGGGCGACGCAGCTGGGGGCGCACGCGCACTTCATTTCCGCCGAGACATCGCAGGTTGCGCACGGTGAGTCACCGAGGGACATGGGCATCATCCTCTCCAGCTACGGGCATGCCATAGCCATCCGGCACGATCTGGTGCCGGGCGAAGGCAATGCCTACATGCGTGAAGTTGCCGGGAACGCGTCCGTCCCGGTCCTGAACATGCAGTGCGATATCGATCACCCTTTTCAGACGCTCGCGGACCTGATGACGATCCGTGAGGAATTCGGAAAGAACCTCCGCGGGTTGAAGATCGCGGTGTCCTGGGCCTACGCGCCGAGCTATGCCAAGCCGATGTCCGTTCCTCAAGGACTCATTACCCTTATGACCCGGTTCGGCATGAACGTGACGCTTGCCCACCCGCCGGAGTACACGCTCATGAAGGGACCGATGGAGTACGCGCGAGAAATGGCACGGAAGAACGGGACGACGTTTGACGTTGTGGATAACATGGAGGATGCGCTGAAAGACGCCGATATCGTGTACCCCAAGTCGTGGGGGATCGAATCCCTCTTCCACCGGCCGCAGGAGGCCCTTGAAATTTCGAAGAACTACAAACACTGGATCTGCGACGGGCAGAAGATGAAACTTGCGCACAAGGAGGCAATCTATATGCACTGCCTCCCCGCTGACAGGGGGTACGAAGTCACTGACGCGGTCATTGACGGCCCGCAATCGCGGGTTTTCCCCGAGGCCGAAAACAGACTGCATACGTGCAAAGCGGTCATGGCCCTGACTATGTGATGGATATCTATGGGGAAATCCTCGCCGGGCTCCGGACAGACGACCGGCTGGTGCTTGCCACGATCGTCTCCAGCACCGGCTCCACTCCTGTCCCTCCCGGCGCCAAAATGCTGGTAAAGGAACGCTCAGCGATTCCCCTTGGCACCATCGGTGGCGGATGCGTCGAGGCCGACGTGCAAGAGGAGGCACGCAGGCTTCTGGCGACCGGGCGGACATGCCTGATTCGCCGGTTCACGCTCACGGAGGACGACATCGAGAGCGGCATGCTTTGCGGCGGCACCATAGAGGTACTCGTCGAGCAATTGCCGAAGGGAGAGAGCGCTGTCTACTCGCAACTCATCTCCCGCCGCGAATCCGGACACGACTCGGCTGTCGTCACACTGATCGGCCCCGGGCCGGTCATACGGGGAAAGATTCTGGTTTCTTCGGAGATGCCCGGGACGTACAAGGAGGATATCGTCGCCTTGAAGAGGATCGCGGACATACTGCCGGCCTCGTTTGAGGAGACTCTGCAGAGTGCGATCGGCCGACAAACCGTCGTCAGACTGCCGTTCGCGGGGGGCGAGTTCATCATCGAGCCGGTCATCGGTTTGCAGGACCTGCTCATCTTCGGCGGAGGGCATGTGTCGAAGTACGTTTCCCGCGGCGCCGCAATGGTCGGGTTCCGGGTGACAGTGATTGACGACCGTCCGGAGTATGCGAATCCCCAGAGATTTCCCGAAGCATACAGAACTCTCGCCGCGGGTTTTGATGACTCCTGGGGCCACATCCAGATCAGGCCGTCCACGTCGATCGTGATCGTGACACGGGGACACAAGTTCGACGAACGAGTGCTCGAGCGCGCAGTCAATACGCAGGCTCGCTATATCGGCATGATAGGCAGTAAACGGAAGGTAATCTCCACATACGCGAATCTTGTGAGGCGGGGGATTTCACGCGATCTGCTCAGGAACGTTCACGCCCCGATCGGGCTGGATATCGGCGCAATGACCGCTGAGGAGATTGGCGTCAGCGTCACCGCGGAGTTGATCGCCGTGCGCAGGGGAGTTGTGTCTCACGCCGGAATGCTGTCGGATCGCGTTGCGGAGTTCTTTCAGACGGGTGCTTCAAAGTAAACCTCTGATCCAATGCCTGCCGAACCACGAATAGAAGGCGTGATCCTTGCCGCCGGCTCATCTGTCCGGGCCGGCACGTTCAAGCCTGCGCTCTCGCTTGGCGGCAAGCCGATGATCGAACGATGCATTGAAGGGATGCGCGGTGTCTGTGGACGGATCATCGTCGTCGGCGGCCATGAGTTCGGTCGCCTTCGTTCTCTGGTGGAGGGTATTGACGAGGTGGAGTGCATTGAGAACATCTCGTACCAGAAGGGGATGTTCACATCGGTGAAGACGGGCCTGTCCCGCATGCGTGGAGAGAGATGCTTTGTGCTGCCTGCCGATATTCCGCTCGTTCCCCGCCGCGTTTACGAACGCCTTCTTCTGGCCGAAGCAGACATTGTCGTTCCCTCTTTTCAGGGAAAGAACGGGCATCCGGTCTTGTGTACCGATGCCATCATTCCGGATATTCTCCGGGAACCCGATGAATCCTCCTTCCGTGACGTTCTGAGAAAAATCGGCTTTGCCACCGTCTCTGTCGACACGGAGGAGATCCTCATCGACGTTGACACACGCGAAGACTGCGAGAGGATTCAACGGCGGTTTGTGCAGCTGTTCTAGAACGGCCTCCTTCGTCTCAGCGGTCGTGGGCACGCGGCCGCAGACCAGGGAGAATCACTCATGAGGACGCCTTGACAAAACCACCCTGATGGTGTCATGTCGTTCTTTGCTTGTAAACGTCCATTGGAGGGAACAATGCCTACATCTGCTTGTTTACTGCTCCTGATGTTTGTTCTGTTTTCCTGCGGCGGGCCACCGACATTGACCGATCAGGAACGCGCGAAACTTGATCCCAACCTTCACGCACTTCTCACGGAAGGGACCGTGCCGGCGGACCGTTATGATATGACACGCCGACCTGATGGGACGCGGGAGTATGGTATCATCATCCGGACGACAAGCGTAGACTCCCTCCGCGCCGCTGGAATCCGGATTCAGAGTGTGTTTGGTGATGTTATCACGGCACGCGTGAGCGTTGACGAGCTCCGCACCATCGTCCGCCTCCCATCCGTACGGGCCGTGCAGAGCGGAGGGAAGAACACCTTGCACAATTCGCTGCTTATGCCAACTTCGGAAAGGCGACACACATGAAAAGCTTGCGATGGCTACTGATGGGTGGCCTGCTGATGGCAGGAAGCCCGCTGATCTTGCTTGCCGGAACACTGGGCGAAGCAGATTGGGCAAAGCTGCATCCGTATTTCCAACAGGTACTCAGGGAGCGGGCAATCATTGCACCTGCCCTTCCCTTGAAGGCCTCACGAACCACGTATGATGCCATTGTCTACACCCGAAATCCCGATGCCCTGCGTTCAGCAGGGGTGCACCTGAATTCCGTCCTGCCGGAGTTTGTTACGGCCCAGCTGAACGTCGACGATCTGGAGCGTGTCGCAGGCATCAGCACCGTCACCTCCATCGATCCCGGTTGCACGAATGTGATTCAGAACGACCTGGGTGTTCCAGAGATCGGCGCTACGCTTCTCCATGCCGGGCTTGTGAACAGCACCTCCTATAAGGGCCAGGGCGTCATCGTTGTGGTTTATGATACGGGCATTGACTGGAAGCATATGGATTTCCGGAATCCCACCGATACAACGAAAACCCGGATCCTGGCGATTTGGGATCAAACCCTGACTCCGGCCGGAGCGGAAACGTCACCAGCCGGGCTAAGCTACGGCGTCGAATACACGGCAGCGCAGATCAATAACGAACTTGACGGCACACCGGCCGGATTTGTGCGCACCGCGGACCGCAATGGACATGGGACCCATGTCGCAGGCACCGCAGCCGGGAACGGACTTGCTCTGAACGGCAAGTATGCCGGTGTCGCCCCGATGGCCGACATTGTCGTTATCAAAGGGGGCGAGAAGTCCTTCTCTGAAGTGAATATGGTGGACGGGCTGACCTATGCCGCACAAAAAGCCACGGCCTTCGCCAGGCCAGTATCGTTGAATTTTAGCATCGGCGGTCATGAAGGACCTCATGACGGCACGCGACCGTATGAATCAGCAATAGACAACTTCGTGAGCGTGCAGGGGCGCGTAGTCGTGGTCTCTGCAGGAAATGACGGCGATGTTCCCATGCACGTCAGCGGGACTATCGCCACCGGAGCAACTCAGAACATGATGATTACCGTTCCATCATATGCCCCTACCACCGGAACGAATAACGACGAATTTGCCCTCGATCTCTGGTTTCCGGGAAATCCAGACGTCACGGCCTCGGTAGCCTCCCCAACGCCCGTCACATACACGCGTACAGCCGGGCAGACGGGCGACGGACCAGACGAAACAGACGGCACCATCACACTCTGGAACACCACCAGCACCTTGAACGGCCAGCGAAACGTTCGCGCCTACATACACGACAGGACCAGCAACACGCCGAAAGTCGGCTCCTGGTCTGTGTCAGTGACGAATAACTCGGCGTCGTCAATCACGTACGACGGATGGTTGGCAGAACGCTCGGTGGGGGCGGCGTTCGTGACCGTCGCCGGGGGCAACTCAGAAAGAACCGTCGCTATGCCAGGCACATCCGCGGGCGCGATTACCACTGGCGCATATGTAACGAAGTGGAGCTGGCCAACGTATACGGGCGGACAGTTTTTCTATCTGGGCACGGACCGGACG
Source organism: Bacteroidota bacterium (assembly GCA_036848195.1). Lineage (GTDB taxonomy): Bacteria > Bacteroidota > Ignavibacteria > UBA10030 > UBA6906 > DAIUKN01. Next base: position 9,551 of record DAIUKN010000006.1, on the reverse strand, counting down.
GACAACATTGCAGCGTTCAGCTCCCTCGGCCCCACGCGTGACGGGCGGCTCAAACCGGAGATTGCCGCGCCCGGGCAGGGCATCACCTCCGCACTCTCCAGCAGTATGGATACCACCGGACAATCGGGCCGCATCCATCCTGGACAGAAACACTGGCTGATACAAGGCACGAGCATGGCGGCTCCGCACGTCACGGGAGCTTGCGCTCTTCTGTTGGGTGCGAAGAGCTCTCTGACCGCAAGCCAGGTCAAAACGCTCCTTACGACTACGGCAAATAGCGATGTCTATGCCGCCGGGCTTCCCAACTACACGTGGGGATACGGAAAACTGGATATTGTCGAAGCCGTTGCCAGGAGTCTGAATGCCGGAGCAACGATCGTGCGGAAATCCTTCGCATATGACGTGGCGGGCACAAGCAGCACGACCCCACTCACCGGAGTCGCAAAACTGGCTGTGCGCGTGAGCCCGGATGTCAGCGGCCGCCTGAGCGGCATCCAGGTGAATGTGACATCGAATAGCAACGGCATCGTCGGCAGCGGCAACATGGTGTGTGAGGTCTACTCGAACAACAGCGGCCAACCCGGGACCTTGCTTGGTAACTCCGTGCAGCATGGACTGGGACTTCTCAGCCGGGGGACAAATAACTACATTCAGATGTTAGGCGCGAATGTCAATGTGACCGCGGGAACGGACTACTTTGTTGTCCTTTCCGTTCCTGCCGCAGGCGACACGGTTCGCCTCCGTCTCGACAACGGATCGGTTCCCGCCGCCCGCAGCTTGAGATTTGACGGCACCACCTGGTCGGACATCTCACCCAGCAATCTCCGCCTCCGGACGATCGTCACAAGCGGGACGGGGGTCTCCTCTGTCGACAACCCGCAAGGCCTGGCAGAACAGTATGAGCTTTACCAGAACTTCCCGAACCCCTTCAACCCGTCCACGACAATAGGGTTTGCCATCCCGAAGAAGAGCATCGTCTCCCTTCGCATATTCAATCTTCTCGGACAGGAAGTGGCACTCCTGGTGAATGATGAACTCGCTGCCGGAAAGTACCAGGTACGCTGGAATCCGGAAAACCTTGCGAGCGGCACCTATTTCTGCAGGTTACAGGCGGGGCAGTATGTGGAAACGAAGAAAGTTCTCTACCTCAAATAGCAGGCGCCATTCTCTCTGTAGGGCGAGACGCCGTCTCGCCCTACATGGCTGTGCCGCGGAATTCATTCCGTGCTTCTACCCGCAGACCATTAAAGTCGATCGAGGATTCCCCTCTACCACCCTGTCGGGTGATAGACTCGTGGGCCGCCACACGATCAGATCGTTGGTCACCGGTCTCGTCAACCTCGAAGGGAATGCCCCCGTCTTCGAATTCCCGTCGAGAAATTCCCCCCTGCCGATCTGCCAAAGCTTCGTAGCCGTTGGATTTCACAATTCCAGTGCCCGTCCCTTTGTTTCCGGGAAAGTCCAGATCCATGCACCCGTGAGGAGGGCAAAGAGGGCCGCCACGAAGATGCCACCTGCCAGTCCATAGGATTGCGAAATCACAGCAATCGCCACCGGCGTGAAGAACTGCACGCCGCGGGCGAGATTGAATGCGGATCCCATCGCCGTATTCCTGATGGTCGTTGGGAACAATTCAGCAAAGAGCGGACCGTATCCACCGAACATCCCTGTACCGAACCCGACCAGGAACATGAAGACCAGAATGATGGCCGGCGTGGCTGCGATGAGATCCCATAGCAGCGTGATCATGACGAGCCCTACGGCCATCACCACGGAATAGATAGAGTAAGCCGGACGTCGCCCGAGACTGTCCGCCACATAGCCGAACGTGAAATACCCGAGGAACCCTCCTGCCTGGGTCACCAGGACCCAGAGTGCTGATTTCACCATCGAGAATTGCCTCTCCTGGTGAAGGTACCCCGGAAGCCATGAGTAGGTGAACCAGTATGCGGACATGTCAAAGATGGCGAGGATCAGCGAGAGGACAAAGAGCCTTCTGTAGGATGTCAGAAGCAATCCTACTTTTTCCAGGAGGTCAGCGACGCCTGAAGAGGGCTTTACACCCGTTTTCTCTGCAAGCGCCCGGCGCGCGATCCAGACATCGGATTCTGGCAGGTGTTTCCGGATAAAAATGACAAGAAGTGCAGGCAAGAATGAAATGAAGAACGAGGCTCGCCATCCTATCGCAGGAGCAACGAATCCGCCGACAATTGACGCCAGAGCGACCCCGATGGGGGCTCCGGTTTGCATGAAGGCACCGTAGCGTCCTCTCACCCGCGGTGGGAATGTCTCACCCACGTACGTCTGACCCGTTGCCCACTCCCCCCCTACACCCAGTCCGGTAATGATGCGGACGATCACCAGCAGTTCAAGATTTGGGGCAAGCCCACTGAGGAGTGTACCGATGCTGTAGGTGAGGATGGTCCATTGAAGAACGCTCTTTCTTCCATATCTGTCGGAGAGAATGCCGAAGACCACTCCGCCGATTGCCGTTGCGCCCAATGAAGCGCCGAGCACAAAGGACAATTGCACTTTGGAGAGCTGCAGTTCCTCTCCGATGGGGATGAGCAGGAAGGTATAGAGAATCAGGTCATAGAAGTCGAAGACCCATCCCGCCCAGCTCATGAAGAGGATGCGGTAGTGTTCGCGTGTGGGCTTGTCGGATTCGCTCAGGAGAGCTTTTTCCATAACGGTGATTGGGCGTTCCAATTGCGGCCGACTCTGGCCATGCGGAAGGGTCTGGCATGATTGTATCATGCCAGACATACCGAAGAAGATAGACTATGGAGCCACGGAAGTCAAGGGCTCCGGAGGATTTGATCCGGAGACTGTTCCCGAAGGCATCGGTGCGAGCCGCCGACCAACGCAAACGGGATCATAACCTATGAGGGCCTTATCAAGGCGGTCTATCTCTTCTCACGCTTGAAGATGGCCACGATGTCACGCGATTGGCCGTACCCCTGGTGTGTGGAAAACGCAGCCACCAGCTCCCATCTCTGCTGGCCGAGCTCGTTCAGCTTTTCAGTGAGGGCCGCTTCGTTGAATTTCCCTCCTAGAAACCCTCCGGTTGCAGGAAACTTCGCGGTTCTGTACTCCCAGTTCATAATGATCTCGCGAATGTGGCAGGTAGAGTGATAGACTGGTTTCTCTGGTTGGAGAGGATCCACGGGCCACCGAAGAGATCCGCACGGCGCTGCAAAGACCGGCTGAGAAAACGCGCACTTTCTCAGGTCCGACGGCCGGGGAATTGTCGGCAGAGCGCTTCTCAAATCTCCAATACCCTCATGTCAGACCGGGTCCTACTGGACGAGGCTGGCCTGTGTCTCTCTGACCTTCTTCAGGAGAGGCTCCTTCCTTCTCCTCCATTCCCACCACCGGAGGAAAAGTCCGGAAGTCAGGGCTATCACAAAAAACAGGGAACCGACAATAAGTCTCCCCGTAGGATCCAGCGATGGGAAGTAACGCTCGAGCCCATTCACCAAAGCGACGGTGCACGTCATGGCAAGGATGACGATGAATACGAGTTCCTTGAGCGGACCAATCCTGTACCGCTTCTCAGCACTACTCAGGAATGCGCGCGAGGGCTCAGCATAGTCTATTCCAGAGAGTTCGTTCAATTTTGCCCTGCCGTGGACCCCAAGGGCGAGAAACAGTAGTGCAAACAGGCCGAGGATCGCCCTGTGCATATTGGGTGAGTCGTCCGGCGGGGCGATCCACGTCAGCAAGAAGATGCTGGCGTAGAATACTCCCGCAAGAGCGAAAAACATCATCGTCCTTCGGTACTTCTTCTTGTCCCTCGCGTCTTCGATCTTCAGCGCGGCGATCAGGCTGTCAACCGAGCTGAGGCCAACGGTATCGTTGTCGGTTCCGGGAGCCCTCACTCTCTTCACCTGACTCTTCATCTCATCCAAGTCCACGGTTTGTCCCCTCCCAAATTTCCTTCAGACTTTTCTTAACTCGGTGCAGTTTCACGCGCACATTCCCTTCCGAAATGCCGAGAATCTCCGCCATCTCGCGTGAGCTGACATCCTCCAGGTAGAGCGAAACAAGCGCTCTGTCCACCGGTTCGAGCTGGCCGATGCAGGCATACAACCGCTCTACATCACTCTCGGTCTGCATTGAACCGGGGCTCTCATCTGCTATCTCCCCCGTCTCCACGCTGGCATCCTCGTCGAACACTTTCTTCCGTCGTTTCTCGGTTCTCAGGTAGCCAAGACAGGTGTTTACGGCAACTCTGTAAATCCACGTGCTGAGTTGCGACCTCCCCTCAAACGAATCCATGCTCTTCCAGAGGTGGACAAGCACGTCCTGGTACGCATCCTTCCTTGCGTCCGGGTCCCCCACGTAACAGGAGCAGATCCTGTAGACGCGGTCTTTGTTCGCATCGATCAAAGCTCTGAATTGTGTATCCCTATCCATGACCGTTTGCTGTTCCTCAGGGAAAGGCACCGTTTGCCAAACGTAGGACACCCCCGGCACAGGGATCGCTTGGGACATTCGATGCCGCCCCCCCCGCGAGAGGGATGTCTGTCTCTTGCCATGACCCACGATTCGCCACAGTTGCTGCAGACAGCTACAAATCTCGCATAACCCGGTGATTGGTACCGGAGGATCCAGACCTCCTCTCCTCTGCACCTGTCGCAGGGTTTCTCTGTGCGCATCCGTTTCACAAGTGTTGTCATGGGAATCACCGGCATCGACCTTCTACACTCTTGGATGCCGATCGATAGGGAATGTTACAGCCTGACAGAAAAGATTGGGAAACCTTTGGATCTGACTCATGTGAAAAACCCACGAAGTGAACGTCGGATCGGCACAAGCCCCGTCGTGAGGAAGAGCGGTCATCGCGATCGTGACGTCCTCATCAATACACGAATATAGCACAAAGCGCGGCAACTTCCGGCGTTTCACGTTCCGGATAGACGTTTTTCCGAGCGACCAAACTCTCACCGCATTTGTTTCTCCCATTGCCTCCGGAAGAGGCAATGACTGAGGCAACGTCGTGTCCACTTCGACAAGTGGACAAAGGATGAATGTAACTTTTCGCGCCGGTCAGCGTCCAATGAGATGAGGGGCGATAAGAACAACAAGGAGGGTGCCATGAAAACGTTCATGGTGTTGGGACTGGCGGCTGTGCTGTCGGGGGCAAATCTCCACGCACAATCGTCGTCGGATCCGCTCGCGGCCAACCGAAGTCCGATGGGCAAGTTGCAATCCTATCAGAGCTGCGATCTGCAGAGTCTCGAGCGGTACCTGTTGAATTCCTTGAACCATGAGGCAGAGGGAGTGGTCGTGAGTGCTCTGCGCGAAGTCGCCAAGATCAAATTGGCGCAGCCGGCCTGCACTTCAGAGCCAATTGCCTCGCAGGTCAACGAACTGGTACTCACGGGTGCGACACCCGCGATTCGGTACAAGGCATACCTGACGAGCATCGTCCTGTCGGCCCCCCTCTCTTTTGCCGCTGAGGGAGAGGCGGAGTTCCAGACAGATGAGCTGTTTTTTACCGCGCTTGCGCGGAAGCTCGAGGTCCTTGCACTCCGTGACGAGCGCTAGAGACCGACGATTCAAAAACCCAAACAGCCGGGGACGTGGACGCGTAGACACCGTTCTGCCCCGCGAGGGGGGCGAGACAGCCCTTCGATCCCGCCCCCGCATGCCGTGCCGCAGGAGCCATTCCTTCCTTCTTCCGGGCGGAGCACAATCTTTTCGCGGTAGCGGCCTGACTTCACCCGGATCACCGTCCACTGGTCGCTCCGGTTGGGAACAGCATCAAAGGCCTGCTGCACGGTTTGGAACGTCCCACTTCCGTCCCGGGCAACAACAATCTCGGGCGTCCGAATGGCCATCCCTCCACCGCTGCCTGCGCACGCCAAGGGATGGACCCAGAACAACAGGAGGACAAGAGCCTCAGCTTTTCGCAGGGAGTCCGCCATTCTGGAACCTTGTCTGCTGCTCGTCCTCAGCGCTGGATGCGTGCCGAACCTCCTGTGGCGAAGGCACGGACCTGCTCAACAGTGGCCATCGTTGTGTCGCCGGGAAACGTTGTCAGCAGAGCACCGTGTGCCCACCCAAGCTTCACCGCCTCGTCGGGCTTCTCACCCGCGAGGAGCCCATAGATGAACCCCGAAGCGAAACCATCCCCGCCCCCCACGCGGTCTAGAACGTCTAGTTCACAGGTCGGCGAGACGTAGTTGGTACCGTTCAGCCAGGCAACGGCCCCCCAGCTGTGGTGATTCGTGGAATGCACTTCCCGCAGAGTCGTCGCCACCCCCTTCACATGGGGATGCTTTGCCACGACCCGCTCGATCATGGCAAAGAAGACCGCCGGATCGAGCTTTGACTTCGCCGCGACCTCAGGCCCCGGGATCCCGAGGCCCTTCTGGAGGTCTTCCTCGTTTCCAATCAACACGTCAACATGGTCAACGATCTGCCGGATCACCTCGACCGCCTTTTTCTGACCTCCCCAGACGTTCCAGAGTTTTTCCCGGAAGTTCAGGTCGAAACTGGTGATAGCCCCGGCCGCTTTCGCTTCTCTCATCCCTTCGATGATCACCTGCCCGGTTGATTCGGAGAGCGAAGCGAAGATCCCTCCACTGTGGAACCACCGGATTCCGCCCGACAGGATCTCCTTCCAGTTGAAGTCCCCCGGTTTCAATTGCGCTGCCGCTTCGTTGCAGCGATTGTAGAAGACAACGGGAGCCCGCACACCCTGACCACGGTCGCTGTACACCGTGGCCATATTTGGCCCGTTGACACCGTTATGCTTGAAATACTTGTAGAACGGACGGACGCCCATTGCCCGCACCCGTTCAGCGATCAGGTCGCCGATAGGGTATTCGACCATCGCCGAGGCAATCCCCGTGCTCATCCGGAAACAGTCGGCAAGGTTCGCCGCCACGTTGAACTCCCCGCCGCTCACGTGGATCCGGCATTCGGTTGCCTTGCGGAACGGAATCGACCCGGGGTCAAGGCGGTGCACGAGAGCACCGACGCTGATGAGGTCGAGTCCGCCGGGCTTGGGGATGGTCAGTGACTTGCTCATGTGGTGCTCCTCTTGATTGGAGAGAGAATGAAGCTCACGAATGCCAGAAGTCAAAATACCGCCGCGCGTTGCCGTAGCAGATGTCCTTGATCATCTTCCCGACCAGCTCGAGATCCCGGGGGATAAGCCCCTGTTCGATCTCTGTCCCCAGGAGATTGCAGAGAAGGCGGCGGAAATATTCATGACGCGGATAGGAAAGGAAACTCCGTGAATCGGTCAGCATGCCGACGAACCGGCTCAGCAGTCCCATGTTTGAGAGGGCGCCGAGCTGGCGCTCCATCCCCTCCTTCTGGTCGAGAAACCACCACGCACTTCCGAATTGCATTTTTCCGGCGGTGTGTCCATCCTGGAAACACCCGAGCAGGGTAGCCACGATTTCGTTATCGGCGGGATTCATGTTGTACACAATGGTCTTTGCCAGCGCGTCGCGGTCTTCGAGTACCCCGAATAGGCGGGCCAGTGGCGCGCCGATGACTAAGGTGCCGATGGAATCATAGCCGGTGTCGGGCCCAAGAACCCGCTCCATCCGGGGGTTGATGTTCCTGAGGGCCCCAAGGTGGAACTGCTGCACCCAGCCGGCACCATGATCGAGGAGGCAGAGTTCGAGCAATACCGCCGACTTGAACTTCAGCACCTCTTCCGGTCCGACCGGCTTTCCGGCCAGCACATGGGCGAAGATGCGAGAGACATCCTTCTCGGTGAAGCTTTCGACATACACCGTTTCCAATCCGTGGTCTGACAGCCGGCACCCTTCCACATGGAAATACGCGTGGCGCTTCCGGACGGCATCGAGAAAGTCCCTGTACGATGCGATCTGGAGATCCGCGGCCGCAGAGAGCTTCTGGACATAGTCAAGAAACGCCGGACCACGTTCAATGTTCAATGCCATGTCGGCCCGGAATGCGGGGATGACCTTCACCGGAAAGGAAGAATCACTCCGCATCCGCTTATGGTACTCCAGTGTGTCGACCGGATCGTCGGTCGTGCAGACAACCTCGACCTTCATCTGTTTCAGAATCCCGCGCGTGCTGAAGGTGGGTTGAGCAAGCAGCGCATTGCAGCGCTCCCAGACCCGTTGAGCGGACAACTCGTTGAGGAGCACGTCCGTGATGCCAAACGGACGTTTCAGCTCCAGGTGTGTCCAGTGATACAGCGGGTTGCGCAGCGTAGCCGGGACCGTCCGTGCCCAGGCCAGGAACTTCTCCCAGTCGCTGGCATCGCCGGTGATCAACCGCTCTTCGATCCCGTTCGCCCGCATGGCGCGCCATTTGTAGTGATCCCCCGCAAGCCAGACCTGTGTCATCGTGGAGAACTGCCTGTTCTCTGCAATCTCCTTCGGGGGTAGATGACAGTGGTAGTCGATGATCGGCTGGTCCTTGGCGAAACGATGGTACAACTCCACGGCCGTTTCGTTGGAGAGAAGAAAATTCTCCGTGATAAACGTGTCACCCATTGTTCTTCCTCCTCCTCAGGATGAAAAGACGACCGGTTCCATTTTCGGGACCAGCAGTTGGAAGATGATGAGCGTCGCAAGATAAATCGAACCGGCGAGAACAAAGAGCGAAAGATAGCTTCCCGTAAGTTCCAGGATGTATCCTGCCGCCGCGGAGAGAATCATCCCGCCCACTGCACCGGCCATCCCGCCAAAGCCCACGACCGACCCGACGGCGTTCTTCGGAAACATGTCCGAGACCGTTGTAAAGATATTGGCGGACCAGCCCTGGTGCGCTGCGGCAGCGAGTCCGATGAGAAAGACCGCCGCCCAGAGATCGGACACCTGGGAAACGACGACAATCGGCACAACGCAAATGGCACAGAGGAGCATGACTGCCTTTCGGCTGGCATTGATCGTCCAGCCGCGCCGGAGGAAGGCGCCGGAGAGCCACCCCCCCCCGACGCTCCCGATGCTCGTCATCGTATAAATGACGATGAGGGGGGGGCCGAGATTGGTGATCGTGAGTCCGTAACTCTTATTGAGGAACTTCGGGAGCCAGTAGAGGTAAAACCACCAGATGGGGTCCGTGAGAAACTTTCCCAGAATGAACGCCCACGTCTGACGGTACCTCATCAGAGTGATCCACGGGACTTTTGCCGCCGGGGGTTCGGGTGGGTCGCTCAGGATAAAGGCCATTTCGGTCTTTGAGACGCGTTTGTGGATCTCAGGCCGCTCGTACATGACCAACCAGGCAACAAGCCAGAGGAATCCGATCGCCCCCGTTATGATGAACGCCGCCGCCCAGCCGTAGGTGATAGTGATCCACGGTACCGCGGCGGGAGCCACCACCGCGCCGATATTGGCTCCGGAGTTGAAGATGCCGGTCGCGAAGGCTCGTTCCCTTTTAGGAAACCATTCGGCCACGGCTTTGATAGCGGCCGGAAAGTTCCCCGATTCGCCGAGGCCAAGGGCGAAGCGGGCCGCCCCGAAGCCGAATGCCGAACTTGCCAGGGCATGAGCCATTGCAGCAACGCTCCAGACCACGATTGAGATGGAATAGCCGACCTTCGTCCC
>DAIUKN010000005.1:0-18459 GCA_036848195.1 Bacteroidota bacterium | reverse complement strand
TTTCAATCGCTTTGTTCATTTTGTTGATCAGAATCTCATGCCCAACCCCAACTGAAGGTATAAGGGTACCACAGCGTCTTCATCGTTGCCTTGTGCTTTAGTAGCACCCAACCGGAGAGAAAGATCGAAACTCTCGCCAATTGTCTTACTTGCCTGGATCCCGTAGTAGTAATGGCCTCCCGAAGGAATATACCACCCGTCTCTAATTGCGGGAAAATTGGTACGCATGAAATCGGAGTGCTTTATATTCGATGTGATCGATTTGTCAAATCCAAATTCGCCGCCTATAGACCATGTAGGCCTGCAATATCCTGCGAGGACTGCAAAATCAGAACCAAAGCTGGCAATTCTCACTAATTCCGTTTGGTATCGTCTGAATACCGAAGCGATTCTTATCGTGGCCGAAAACCCATCGATCTCGACCATTTCAACTTGTCCTCCAAGCCTAACTTTGAAGTCATCAAGCAGTTCATTTCCCATTGGAATCGAGTAGTCCAATCCCACGATGACCGGTTTGATGATGGTAAACACCCGACCGTAACCTACTTGGGCTGTTGCTCCAAAATCATAGCCAGCGTTGAACTGGATGACGTTTTGTTGATCGTCACGCAACGATCTCCAGTTGATGTTTTGGGAATAGCCGACGTCAGCTACTACCATCACGATTGTTATGACCGCTATGAGTTTTTTCATAATGATATTCCAGGATAGGTTTCTATGTTATTTGTTTGCGTTGAAATGCGTCTTGGCTATTGGACATATCTTCTACAATCGACATACACCTAGAAATTGAGTCCAACAGCCAAAGCAAATGTGTTTACAGAAGAGACATTGTATTCGGCTGTCAGGTTGAGCATCCAAATTGAATAGGCAACCCCAACGTATCCTTGAGCAATTGGTATGGTCTCCGTATCCAGATCCACTTTGGAGGTTGTCTCAGTTCCACTAACCAAGCTCGTTCTGATCCCAACATAAGGAGTTAACATGGCGATTTGCTTGCTTGCCAATAGATCAACGCTGTAGATGTTCAGATTGAAGTCGGGAACTCCGGTGAGGATTGAAACGCTCGCCCGTACGGCTGCTTCAGGAATGTTCTCAGACTCTTGTAAGAATGCATACTTAAATTCCCCACCCAACATACCGTAATTGGCACCTGGAGCAACAGTCCAATAGCCGCCAACATCCATATTATCAGCTACTCCCATGCTTGCCCGAAGTGTCGGATATGCCACTGCGTCGCCCAGTGGGCAATCCTCATCAGGATGTGTGAATGTATTTATCCAGGCAGGATCATGCTGTTCAACTGGAGTGGATCCATAATCGAGGGCAACATGAAAATTCAGCTTGCCGAGAGTCTTTGCCGATGCCAACGATTTGAATGACGACATTGCGCCAACTTGCTTGGTGAATGTATGCCACTGCGCTTGCGTCAGTGAAGGATCAATGACCATCGAACAGCTTTTGACACTTGGATCGATATGCCAATAGACATTGCTTCGGTTGCCTTGAGCATACAATGTAGAGACGAATGCGGATATGACTAAAGCATTCGCCATTGCACTCATGAGTTTCCTTTTCATGACGATCTCCTAAGGTTTGTTTGTACACTATTTGATTGTGTTGAGATACGTCTTGGCGATTGGATAGAATCTGTCCCAGCCAAAATAGGGTATTTCATGCCCTGTGGCGCCGATTTCAGCAAGCTGCACATTGGGATACGCCGAGGATACCGATTGAGCGTATGTTTTTCCGTATGCTTCGTTTAACTCGCTGTACAAGAACAACACTGTCGTTGTGAATTGATGAAGATTTGTAGTGAAATCAAAAGGATGATCGCGAGCATATTCAGTTGCCGCAGAACTGCACACTGCTCCCTTCCTCCAAAAAGGATATGGGCCAGGATTTCCTACTTTGTTTCCCTTTGAAAAATCGGCAGCACCTTGGATGGCGGCCTTGTAGTCTAGTTCATTGTGATCATTCCCCGTGAGAATTTGATCCAGGTAGACATAGTCATTGCTGGTCTCGTCGAACAATTCCGGGGTCCTGCATCTTTTTATATATTCCTCTGCATCATGCCAGGTAAGACCTCCCGGCTCCATCAAGACAACCCCGCTTACTTCACCGGGATGATCATTGACGTAGGCGGTTGCCAGCATGGCCCCCCACGAGAGTCCCATAAGGATCACTTTTTGATCGGGTTTCTGCCGGTAATATTCGATGACCGCATCCAGATCATCAATGAACAATCGTGTTGTGTAGATCTCCTTATTATGCCGCCTGGATAGTCCTGAACCACGTTGATCGTAAAACACAACGAAAAATCCATCCGCAGAAAACCTGCTGCAATTGAGCAGGCTCCGATAGTCCCCTCCGGGACCCCCATGGAGTACCACTATCATCGGATTATTGGGGTTGCCAAAGGTTTCCGAATGGAGTTGTGTGCCGTTCACAATAATGGACGGCAGCGATGTATCCTCGTCCACCGTTAGCGGAACCAGTATGCCGGGATCGTTCGGCTCAAGAGTGTCACACGAGCTGAATGTGACTGCGGCCAATGCCATCGCGACAAACGCCAAAAAGAGGTTTTTCATATGTGCACCAGATTTGTGATAGGTGAGCATCTGATGCAAATATACGTGGCCCTATCCGGGAAGTCGCTTCAACTTGAAGGCTGACACGGACTTAGTGGTGCCACCTTGTAAGCTGGCACTAGGTAGGACTGATCTGATTTCCGGTAAGCTTGGTGAAGTATTCGGAGGGAGTCTGGCCGGTTGCTCTTTTGAAATATCGGTTGAACGACGATTTTGAGCTGAAACCACAATCATACGCCAGGGAGAGGAGCGTGAATTGTTGACCTTTCGGTGTGGCAATCAGTCGCTTGAACTCTTCAATCCGATAAGTATTCACAAAATCGTAGAAGTTCTTTTTCTCCTTCTGGTTGATGATCTGTGAGAGATAGTTGGGATGGACGCCGAGTCTGGATGACAGGTCGTTGATCGACAAATCGCTTTTCCTGTACAGGGCCTCTCCAGTCATAAGTTGTACCAATGCCTGATGCAGTTTACTGGAGGCCTCCTCTGTCAAGCCCGATTTTGTGTACTTTTTCTTTTGTTCCTCGCCATCAGCCGGTAACTGGCTTGGCGTAAAAATATCCGCCTGTCGAACCCCGAAAAAGCCTATGAGAAATATGAATATCACCATACCCGCCATAACCAACATCTCGTTCCGAAAGAATATCACAAGGAACCAGATGCCGCCCAGGCCGATTGTGAGAATTTGCAGCCATTGCAGATTGACCTTTTCCAGGTCCGAAAATTGATCCCGTATAGTGTTCCTGTGTTTCTTGAGCAATACAGCAGACCAAGTCACGTAGAATATTCCGGACAAGGCGATGGCATACCATCTAAGGATATTGAACAGTTCGTACCCCGCCCCTTGATTCCTGTATACCTGAATTTTCTGATCAGCGGGGAGAATAATGAACGTGATGAGGTACAGATACATCACACTCGCCGGAATAAAATGGAGGATGAGGACTCTTCTCTTTTCGGGTAATTGCTTCGTCAAGGAGGAGACATAGAAGTACAAAAACACACCGTGTAACAGCGGGAGGGGCAGTTCTATACCCAGCAAGAAAGGGAAAGTGTAAACATCTTCAGTCATGTAGACATACGACAAGAACAAGTGAACCAAAGCCAGAAACATCCACAGGGTCATAATCTGGTCTGATGCGGACTTGTTCTTTTTACTGATCAGTAAGAACTCGATAAATACGGCAAGACCGATGCCTGCGACAAAAAACATTCTCATTGGGATACCATGTAAACAGGAATAGGGGCGCTCGGAGGTTCACAGACCAAGGGGGGCGTCGCAGCGGGCCCTGCGCAAATGTAAACAGGATGGGGTCCAAAGCGCCGGCTTGATGGTCGAGAAGCCATGGAGCGCACACGTGTACGGTGGAAAGATATCTCGCAGTTCATCCATTGTCAACATCGGCAGGTCCCCGACGCCAGTTGTCGTTATCAAACTCCTGAAGCTCGTTCATCTCCCGCAAAACCCGCATTTGCTGATCTGGCGGGCCGATAGGAGCCGCAAACACGTCAATGACGTGACAATGGATGCACGCGTGACAGCGTACGAGAGCGCACACCAGAAGTAATCTCGGTAACCGAAGTACGAATCAAGAGCCCCGCCTAAGAAACGGGGCTTTTTTTTCAATTTCAGGACCAGACCCCTGAGTTGATGCCAATGATCAATTAGCTTTTTGCTTTCGCGTCAGGCCATCGGAGCCGACCTCCAGTTCGATGGAAAGAGGAATCAATTTGCCCTTGTGCAGAAGTACGACCTTCCGAAGACCGAGGCAAAGGAGATAAGCTTGCTCCTATCTGAGATAGGAAGTTGGATCATGAGCAGACGGAAGGCCTTGACGAAGGAAGAGCGAGAGCGGATTATCCGGGTGGTGAAGGCGCTGGTGGTGTGAGGTCCCAAAAACAGGAACGACCTCATTCGGACATGTTGACACTGCTTGTGGAGTTGTATACCTTTGCTGTGTCAAATCCCAATTCCAGGCCCATATGGATGTCCGCAATAAGCAGTGAAGGAGGTTCCTTGGAGACGGAGGAAAATGCGGCATTTCAGTTTAGCGCCCGAATGTCTCCACTCGCACTTTAAGTATCCCAACCTATGGACATGATCGGTCAGACTATTTCGCATTACCGTATCCTCGAGAAACTCGGTGAGGGCGGCATGGGAGTGGTGTACAAAGCCCAGGACCTCAAACTCGACCGGCCTGTTGCGATGAAATTCCTCCCCGGCCATCTCACTGCAGACGAAGCCGAAAACGCACGCTTTCTCCAGGAAGCAAGAGCCGCCTCAGCGTTAAACCATCCCAACGTTTGCACGATTCACGACATTCAGGAACATGACGGCCGGATGTTCATCATCATGGAGTTTGTTGATGGCACGACCATGAAGCAAAAGCTCCCCATCCAGAAACTCCAGGATGCTTTGACCTACGCTCTTCAAATCGGTGAGGCACTCCAAGAGGCACATGGTAAGGGAATTGTTCATCGTGACATCAAGTGCGAAAACATTATGGTGAACTCGAAGAATCAGATTAAGGTGATGGATTTCGGTCTCGCCAAGCTGAAAGGATCATTGAAGCTTACCAAGACTTCGAGTACCGTCGGCACTCTTGCCTATATGGCACCTGAACAGATTCAGGGTGGAGAGCTAGACGCGCGCTCTGACATCTTTTCCTACGGTGTTGTGTTGTTCGAGATGCTCACCGGACATATGCCGTTCCGCGGCGATCACGAAGCATCGATGATGTATTCGATTTTGCAGGAAGAGCCAGAATCTGTTCAGAAAAACCGTCAGGATATTCCAGCCGAAATGGATCGCATCATTCATCGTTCATTGGAAAAAGATCCCGAGGACCGTTACCAATCGGTGGCAGACATGGTGAGCGAACTTCGACGGGAGCAGAAGAAATCGACAAGGGTCGTCCGCCCGCCGGTGGCAGAGGCGACAATGCCGCAGCCTTCGGCGGCCAAAGAGCCTCTTCGTGCGCCGATGGCAGTTTCGAAAATACGGGTGTTTGCACTGGCCACTCTGGGTGTAGGGCTACTTGCTGTCGCGCTCGTGGTCTATCTTTCTTCCCGGCACCATCAGACCATCGATTCGCTCGCCGTCTTGCCGTTTGAGAATGTCGGCGCTGACCCGAGCACGGAGTACCTGAGCGACGGCATCACGGAGAGTCTCATCAACACGCTATCACGGCTATCCAACCTCACCGTGATGTCGAGAAGCTCTGTCTTCCACTTCAAAGGCAAAGCCGTTGATCCCCAGGCGGCAGGCAAGACGCTGGGTGTGAAGGCCGTGCTTGCGGGTAGAGTCACCCAGCGGGGTGATAATCTGCAGATCAGCACGGAGCTTGTGGATGTTTCGAACAACAGTCAGATATGGGGCGAGCAGTATAACAAGAAACTGTCGGATATTCTTGCCGTCCAGGACGAGATTTCGAAAACGATATCGCAACAGCTGAGTGTAAAATTAGCAGGCGAAGAAGAGAAACAACTGGCAAAGCCCTCGACGGAAAGCACAGATGCGTATCAGCTCTATCTCAAAGGGAGATTCTACTGGAACAAACGGAAGTCCGATGATCTCCAGAGGGCCGTTGGCTATTTCAATCAGGCGATTGAAAAAGACCCGGGGTATGCGCTGGCCTATGCCGCCTTAGCGTCGACATACGTTATTCTTCCGGAGTATTCGGGATTGCCGGCAAAAACATTCATCCCCAAAGGTGAGGCGGCGGCACGGTCAGCGTTGGAACGCGATGCAACACTGGCTGAACCTCATGCCGTGCTTGGACTGATCCGCTATGAGTACCAATGGGACTGGGAAGGAGCGCAGAACGAATTTGAGAAAGCTATAGAACTTAATCCGAATTTCCCGACCGTTCACCACTGGTATAGCATTTGTCTGAGCCAGCAGGGGAAGATGGAGAAGGCGCTATCAGAAGCCAGACACTCTCTGGAGCTTGATCCTCTTTCGCTTGTCATAAACTGGAACTTCGGGGAACTGCTCTCGTACGCGAAGCGTTTCGATCTGGCAGCAGAGCAATTCAAGAAAGCGATTGAGCTTGATCCGAACTTTCCGGGATGGTATCAAGGTCTCGCACTCATGTATGCGCCGCAGGGCAGGTTCCCCGAGGCGGCAAGCGAATTGGAGAAGGCCCGGCAGATCGTCGGGCCGGAAAATCCTTTTACATTGGGATTGCTGGGCCATATGTATGCAAGGGCGGGAAGGAAAGACGAGGCGACCCGGGTTCTCGATCAACTGCTTGATTTTTCAAGGCGAGGCTACGAACTGTCGGTTGACGTGGCCATGGTCTACGCGGGACTAGGGGAAAAGGATAAAGCGTTCGCATGGCTCGACAAGGGGTATAGTGAGCTAAATGGCAGGATGGGATTTCTCAAGATCGACCCTCAATGGGAAAGTCTCCGTTCCGATCCTCGCTATACGGCGATGCTGCAAAAGATAGGATTGGACAAATAATCGGTCAACCCATCTTCCCCTACAAGATTTTGGTAAGGCCCGGCGAGGGCGGCATGGATCAGGTGAAAGCGCTGGTGGTGTAAGAAAAAGCCCGGCCAACAAATGCTGACCGGGCGCGATCGAAGCGGATGAATCTCACCAGGATTCAATTCATCGAAATCATGATCTTGTTTACGGTGTTGTGCATCTGTTCAGGCTGCAAATGGCTGTAAATCTCAGTGACCTTTTAAGATGAATGCCCCAGGAGTTTCTGCACCTCGTACAACGTAGCTCCTCCCTGCACCAACCAACTTGCGAACGAATGCCGCCGCTATGAAAATGAACCCTATCATCGGCCAGATTAGCTTTGCGGACATACCGTTTGAAGAGGTGCGACACCCAGTCACATGAAATTCTGACATTGCCGTCCAAAGTAAATACATACTCTCCGGCTTGACGCCCTCTCTTCGCTCTCAACAATTCGAGCGCTGTGCTGTTCAGCGGAATCGTGTGCTGCTTTCCCTGTTTGGTCTTGAAACGTGGGCTACTTTGTATGTGGATGACTCTCCTCTCCATATCGACATCCACCCATCTGAGGTTCACGATTTCCGCCCTTCTCAGTCCTGTCAGAACCGCAAAGACAACCAATTCACGGAACCAGATTTCTGCTATTACGTGGATTAGCTTTTCAAAATCCTTTGGGGTCAGGAAGATGGGCAATTGTTCTGGAACATGAGCAAATGGAACGCCTTTGCAGGGGTTTTCTTTGATCATCTTCCATCGCAAAGCTGTGCTGAACGCGGATTTCAGCATCCGGAGTTCCACATTGACCGAGACAGGTTTCACTGCTCGCAGTCTCATCGTTTTGTATCTATCAATATGCACAGCTGTGATGTCGGTTATCAGGGTGTTTTTCACTACCCGATTGAATCCGTTCAGAAAATTCCGAAAGAGAGCCACTGTCCTGGCAGCATTATGGACGTTTGCATACGAAATGAATTCCTCCAATAACTCCGCGTAGCCCAGTGTCCGATGAGACGGTTGAAGAAGAGTCCCCAAATCGGTCAGTGCCTAGAGAGCTTCGGAGCGCGTTTTTACCCCGGTACTTTTCCAACGTCTTCGATCATCTTGACCGTAGACGACATAGTAGAAGCCATTCGATCTCTTGAAAAGGGAGAATTTGGCAGTAGCGGCGGCCATCGCTAACCTCCTCTTTTACCCGGAATCGGGTTGAGTCTGTTGGCAATTCTGTTAGCAGTGGCAAAAAACAAAAAGGACTTAGTCTCCTAAGTCCTTGATTTCATTGAGCTGGCGGGCGGATTTGAACCGTCGACCTGCTGATTACGAATCAGCTGCTCTACCAGCTGAGCTACGCCAGCAATTGCGTATCATAATACGAAGTGGGACACACAAAATCAATTGGCCTTCGCCGCACTCCGGACCAAACCATCAACACTCGACTCAAAGAGCCGCTGCCACCGCTCGCCAACAAACGGCTTCAGATAACCGACGACGTTTCCATGAAACACCTCCACGTCGGTGACCCGCGTGCGACCACCGGGAAGCGACTCGAACGTCCAGATGTGACATGCCTTTGTACCCCCGGCGGATTTCCACCAGATGGCCGATTTTTCCGGCGTCACCTCCCAAACCGTCTCCAGAGATACCGTCCTCCCCGCGGGAAAGCCGAGGTCCAGCGTCTGCTCAAACCTCACCCCCTGCCTCCAACCTGGCGTATCAAGCCAGCGAGCAGAGATGTGAAGAGGATTCGACCACTCCGGCCATCGCTCGAGATCAGCCCACCTCGCCCAGAGCCTCTCCCGCGAAACATCGGTTTCCCTTGAGACCGCGATCACCTCCGTCTTCCACGATACCTCCTCCACCGCCATCAGGTCGAGCGCCTGCCGGACTTTCCCTAAGTGAGCCTCCTTCCCCTCCAGAGGGTCCCGCAGAAAAACCGCCTGTCCGTACCATATCAGGGCCGCCAGAATCAGCGCCGAGAAACCGATCGAGAGTACGCGCGAAATCTTCATCTGAACACCTCCGCTGTCACCAACATCCGGTTCATTCCTTCGATGGCCGTGGCGTCAACTCCCCCGGGTATGGGGACCGCAATTCAACCGGCCTGGTCTCGGGTTTCCTCACCCGCAAATTGAGCATCTCGACAAACACCGAGAACGCCATGGCGAAATAGATATACCCCTTTGAAAAGTGCTGACCGAGGCCGTCGGCCACAAGCGTCACACCGATCAGGAGTAGGAAGCTCAAGGCGAGAATCTTGACCGTCGGATGACGATGCACGAAACCGCTGATGGGTCCGGCGAGGACCATCATGATCGCTACGGCAATGACAACAGCGGCAATCATGATCGAAACCCTGTTCGCCATCCCGACAGCGGTGATCACCGAATCCAGAGAGAAAACGATATCCAGAAGAACGATCTGAATGATCACGCGATGAAACTTGACCTTCGCCCTGAGCGACTTTCCTCCCTCGGAGCCCTCGAGTTTCTCATGGATCTCAAGCGTGCTCTTACCTATGAGAAAGATGCCTCCTCCAATCAGAATCAGGTCCTTGCCCGATATCCCCCTTCCCAGGACCGTGAAGAACGGTTCCGTGAGCTGCATGATCCAGGTCAGCGTCAAGAGCAGCCCGATCCGCGTCAGCATCGCCAGTGCAAGTCCGGTGGTTCGGGCTTTGGGCTGCTGCTCCGCCGGCAGCTTCCCCGAGAGAATGGAGATAAAGATAATATTGTCAATCCCGAGGACGATCTCAAGCGCGGTCAGCGTCAGGAGGGCGATCCAGCCCTGGGGGTCACTTAGCCAGTCCATGCCGTACCTTTCTCTAGTGGCCGCCGGTTCAAGCAGCCCGTGTGCCGGTACTGAGTATTCTGCGATCGATATGAAGTGCCACTCTGTACGCCGTGTACGCAAAGAAGGGAGCCACGAAGACATCAACGCTATAATGAACGTGCTGTAAGAGCACGCTGAGTGCAACGCCAACAGTGCAGAAGAGGAAGATGCCCTTGAGCCGTGCGCCGCGTGCCGTGAGGAACAGCAGGAAGAGCGTCGACGTATGCCCGGAAAAGAAGAGATCCTTCGTCAGGAGTGTTCCCGTGCCGATGTACTGGACAAACGGATCCCGCAGCGGGATCAACAGCGCGGGGGGTTCGAGCGGAAGCAAGAACATCGCGACGATTCTGAAGACGACCATGATCACGTAGGCCTGGAAAGCCAGGAGAAGCTCGTCGGGATTCCAGGCAAGGAAGGCGATGCCGATCAGGATCCCGGCATAAATCAGAAGAAATGCGACCCAGGTGCAGTCGATGGGCGTGTAGAGAGCCAGAATGGGATCGGCAAATCGGAATCCGGGCCTTGCCTCCGCCCAGTTCAGAAAACGCGTGAGCGCAATGAGAGTGAGAATGAGAAGTGGGACCGTAACGGCAAGACTTCGCCTGAATGAGGGCCGCTGCCAGTCTTCACGCCAGCGCGAATACAGTTTCGTCATTGGTGTCTGCTGCGATGAGATCGGTGGGGTCACGGAACATGAACGCCGCGGAGAAACTCCGCGCTTTCCTCCGGGAGCGTCGGGTTGATGTACATGCCACTCCCGATTTCAAATCCCGCGGTCCGGGAAATCCGCGGGATGATGGCCAGATACCAGTGAGAATAGTCCCGGTGGCCGTCATGGGCAGGGATCGACCGGATCGAATAGTTGTAGTCAGGATTGTTCAGCCCGTGGTACAGCTTGGCAAGAACGGTCCGTACGTTTGCCGCGAAATCTTCCAGCTCGTGATCGAAGATCTCGTCGAAGGACGATGAATGCCTGCGGGGAAAGATCCAGAGATGAAACGGCGAGAGGGCGGCGTATGGCATGAAGGCCACAAAATGCGCCGTCTCATGAACGATCCTGAGCCGGGCGATCAATTCCTGCCTTAACGTCTGGCAGAAAACACACTCCCCCATCTCGTCAAAGAACCGGATCGCCTCTTCGAGCCGGTTGCGGATCTGCGTCGGCACAATCGGCATTGCAGCGATCTGAGAATGCGGATGCACGAGAGAAGTGCCTGCACCTTCACCATGGTTCTTGAAGATGATGATAGCCTCAATCCGCGGATCCTTTTTCAGATCCGCATAACGCCGCCGGTATACATCGATCACGTCGGCCATCTCCGCATCACTATACAACGCGGGCGACAAGTCGTGCCGCGGATGCTCGATGACAACCTCATGGATACCGACGCCGGTCATGGACCTGTAAATGCCGTCGATGTGACGGACCCTGTCTCCCTCGGGGGAAAGGGCCGGGTATTTGTTGAGCACGACCCGCACCTTCCATCCGGCATCGCCGTTCAGACGAAACGACTCCTTCACCGTCAAATGCTCGTTCCCCGTGCAGAAGGGACAATCGGGCTGGTACTGCGGCAACGGCGCGGGGGGGACTCCCCGGCGGGCGAGGAGATGCGGCCTCTGGGCCCGCTCCTTGGCGATAACCACCCATTCCCGGGTGATGATGTTCTGGCGTAGTTCAGACATGCTGACAAAAACTAGCAACTCGCTTCGTGAAAGTCAATCACTCAAAATGTTTCATTCCGG
Source organism: Bacteroidota bacterium (assembly GCA_036848195.1). GTDB lineage: Bacteria > Bacteroidota > Ignavibacteria > UBA10030 > UBA6906 > DAIUKN01. Next base: position 6,825 of record DAIUKN010000005.1, on the reverse strand, counting down.
CCCAGGAGTCTTTCATCGGCCGGCGCATGTTTCTGCAGACGTAGATCGGAAGGTTGTCCTCGTAGGGCATACAATAGTTGCACGTCACCTCCCCGGCGAACGCGACAGACTCGTAGTCCCGTTGCAGGTCTTCCAGCCTCCCTCCGAGCCTGATGAGAATTGCGCCTGTGTAGTCGCGGGGTCCCCAGATCCAGTAGCTGTTGTGCGGCCCGATCGACCTGGGCAGTCCGTACGCCCGGCCGAAAAAGTCGATTGCGCCGCAACGGCCATAGTTTGAGCCAAAGATCGCACACTCTCTCTGCTCTTCTGCCGTCAGAGTATAGTAGACTTTTGCCACGGCAGCTGCTTTCTCCTCCCACCCGAACATATCGGCGTAGAGCTGCGGGTGTTTGCCGAGCCGTTTCCCCTCCGGTGTCGAGGGACGTATCCCCAGTGCGTCTGCGTACCGGATGTAGGTTTCCACGGGAAGGATTGGAAGCACGACCGGCGCCAGCCCGATGCCGCCGGCCAGAATGAGAATCAAAAATGTTGGTCACAACGTGAAGGAGGAAACGGATGAGAGCAATCCCGAAAATGATCGCTGTTCCGTCTTCCAGGTGCTTTCTGAAAGCGAACCTGCTTTTCATTGGCTGTCCCGCATGCGGTGTGTCTGTGCTCTCGGGTTGTCGATCCTTGCCAGCGAGTCCAATATAGTGATTCTTCAGGATTCCCTGCAGACCGAACCTGGGTTCTGCGATTTGACAGGCGTTTCGGCCGGACCTCCGTCCGCGATCTTTAGTGTAATTTCGCGGACGGGAAAATCTCTCTGGGCGCGCCCTTGCGGGTTGGGCGGTGGTTTGGTAGATTGGTCCCAGTACCCCCCCCACCATTGTCTCCACTCTGATGCCGAGGAGGATGTATGGAGCCCGACCGCGAGACCCAGGACAGTCCCCCACCACTTCTCCATGTGGCCCTCGAAGAGCCGGGCGCGCCCGCGACGCTTCTGAAGTTCGCCGAGTCTTTTACCATAGGCCGCGATCCTGAATGTGACCTCGCGATTGAGTCTCTCTCGGTCAGCGAGGAGCACGCAGCAGTGGTATTCGAGGAGAACCAGTGGTGGATCAACGATTTAGAGAGTGCGACGGGAATCTTCATTGATGGAAAGAAGGTCGACCGGGCACGTCTTGCGAGCGGCACGAAAGTTTTTCTCGGGCCTGATGGCCCGTCGCTCACCTTCACCATTGAGGATCCCAAGACGGTAGAGACCGCGGGCCCCCGAAGACGGCTCCGCCTCCCTCAGCGCATCCGTAAGGCCTTCCAGAAAACCAGACTCATCTCTCTGCAGGAACACAAGGAGCTCCTCCGCCGTGCACTCCAGAAGGTCAAGAGGCAGGACTCGCGAAAGTATCTGAAGATCATCGGCGTCATCGCCTTTTTCGGCTTGCTGGCCGGGGGCTACGCGTACTACAAGCACGACCGGTACGAAAAGCTCGCGGCGCGGGCAGAAGAAGTCTTCTACCAGATGAAGGAACTCGAGCTAGGCTTCTCCCGCCTTGAAGCCAAGCTGCTCGCGAAGGGAGACTCCTCCACAGTGGCCGAGGTGAAGTACTACCGCTCCAAGCTGAAGGAATTGAACGCCAGCTACGACCGGTATGTCGACGAGTTGGGGATTTACGAGGGCAAGCTCGACGAGAAGGCGAAGACGATCTACCGCGTTGCCCGGGTGTTCGGCGAATGCGAGATCACCATGCCAAAAGGGTTCGTCAAAGAGGTGGAGAATTACATCCATGAGTGGAAGCTATCGCACCGTCTCTCCAACGCCATTGAACGGGCAAAGGCTCGCGGGTACCAGGTGAGCATCGCACGTGCCATGGTCGAGCAGAACCTGCCGCCGCAGTTCTTCTATCTGGCTTTGCAGGAGAGCGACTTCGACAGCAGCCTCTGCGGTCCGGCGACCCGCTTTGGCATCGCCAAGGGGATGTGGCAGTTTATTCCGTCCACCGCAGTCCAGTACGGCCTCCGCACCGGTCCCCTTGTCCAGTTACCAAAAAGGGACCCCCGGGACGAGCGCCACAAAGTGTCAAAGTCGACCGACGCCGCTGCCCGGTATTTACGCGACATCTACAGCACTGAAGCGCAGGCATCGGGACTTCTGGTCATTGCCTCGTACAACTGGGGGCACAATGTTGTCAAAGGACTGATCCGCGAGCTTCCGGAGAATCCCCGGGACAGGAATTTCTGGACGTTTCTCGCGACGTACCGTAGCCGGATCCCCCAGCAGACCTACGACTACGTTTTCTACATCTTTTCTGCTGCTGTCATCGGAGAAAATCCGAAGCTGTTCGGGTTTGATTTCGACAAACCGTTGAGCGTGGAGACGATGTAGGCGGGGGTCACTCCTGCGCTACACCTGGGCGCCAAGGTCAGCGTGGACGGCCGCCGGCCGCTCCTTCCACGGCAACCGGGCAGCCCAGACGACGCGCCGGAAAAGAACCGGCACCCTCGCTTTGAGTCCGTCGACGTACGTGTAGACCACGGGAACAAGGACAAGTGTCAGCAGTGTTGAGCTGATCAACCCGCCAATCACGACCACCGCCATTCCCTGCCGCATTTCCGAGCCGGCGCCGAGAGCAAGCGCCAACGGCATCATACCGAACACCATCGTCGCCGTCGTCATGACGATGGGGCGCAACCTGACCTTTCCCGCTTCAAGCAGTGCGTCGCGCATGGCATGCCCGCGGGAACGGAGCGTGTTGGTGAAATCTACCAGCAGGATGGCGTTCTTTGTGACCAGGCCCATCAGCATAATGATGCCAATCAGACTGAACATGTTGAGCGTCGTATTCGTGAGCGCCAGGCCGGCCAGCGCACCGACCAGAGCCACCGGGAGCGAGAACATGATGGTAAAGGGATGGATGTAGGATTCAAACAGGCTCACCATGATGATGTAGATGAACAGCACCGCCAGGCCCAGTGCGATGGACATGTCATGGAACATGTCGCGCATGTTCTCCGTGTCGCCGCCGTAGAAGACCCTGATCCCCGATGGAATGCCGATGGCATTGATCTGCTTTTCAGCAGCGGCAGTCACCTGCCCGAGCGGGACCTGGCCGGAAAGGTTCGCGGCAACGGTGATCAGCCGCTCCCGATCCTTGCGTTGAATTTCTGAGGGCCCCTTGCCGAAGGTGACGCTGGCCACCTGGCTCAGCCTGACAGGCTGTCCGTAGTGGTTCAGGAGCGTGATGCTCCCCACGTCCTGGGCTCTCGAGCGGCTCTCTTTGTTCAGCACCACCCGGATGTCAAAGTCCGAGTCCCCTTCCTGGTACTTTGTGGGGAGATCCCCTTCGATTGCGGTCCGGGCCGCCAGGCCAACCTCCGCGAGCGTCAGTCCCATCCTGGCGATCTTGTCCCTGTCGACCTCGATCTTGACCTCCGGCTTCCCTTCCTCCCAGGAGCTCGTGACATCGACGGTCCCCCTGGTTTCGGCAAGAATATCTGCGACCTTTTCTGAGAACGCGGCTACCTCTTTCAGGTCCGGTCCCATGATTTCGATCTGGAGCGGAGCAACATTGGCCGACCCCCACATGCTGATGGTATTGAAACTGGTCTTCAACCCCGGGATTGCGGCGGCCTGTTCTTTGATCGCCTGCATGATCGCTTGTGTCGACCGCTTCCGGGTCCGCTTTGGGGTCAGCTTGATCTGCACCTGGCCGAGGTTGGCCTGGTCCGCGTTCTTCCACTGGCTCTGCTGCTTGCCGATTGTCGCGAGATAACGCTTCACCTCGGGCATGCCGGCCACAATCCGTTCCACTTCTTTGATCGCCTGATCGGTCTTCTCAATCGTCGTGCCGAGCGGCATGTCGAGATTCACCGCAAATTCTCCCCTATCGGAGTCAGTCATGAACTCCGTTCCGATGGCCCCGAGCGGGATCAGGGCAAAGCTGGCCAGGAGCAATCCCGCGCTAACCGCCAGCACCGACTTGCGGTGCCCGAGCGCCCACGTCAGGATCCGCTGGTACGCTGTGCCAAGCTGCTCCTGCCATGATTCGAATCGGAGAATCACCCTCCCCACTCGCGATGCGGGGCTCTCGTGGGTCAAGCGCGACCATTTCGCCGCAAGCATCGGCGTGAGCGTGAAGGAGACAAAAAGCGACAACAATGTCGACACGACCACCGTCATGCCAAATTCGCTGAAAATACGCCCGACCATCCCCCCTACAAGGGAGATCGGGAGAAACACAACGACGTCGACCAGAGTGATGGCGATAGCGGCGAATCCAATCTCGCTACGGCCGTTCACCGCGGCCGTCGCCGGAGCCTCTCCCCGTTCGAGGTGACGGTGAATGTTCTCCAGGATCACGATGGAATCGTCCACCAGGATGCCGATCACCAGGGCAAGCGCCATCAGCGAGACCAGGTTGAGGGAATACCCGAAAAGCCAGGCGAAGAACAAAGTGCTGATGAGCGACGTCGGAATCGCCAGCAAGACGATCAGGGAATTGCGAACGCTGTGGAGAAAGAAGAAGAGAACAATCGCGACCATCAGAATTGCGAGGAAGAGGTCGCGTTGGACCTCCGAAAGCGAATTCCTCGTGAATTCGGTAATGTCCTGTGCCGTGGTGAACGTGATTCTCGATCCGTTCTCCCGCTCGAGTTCCCGCATTTCGGCCTGCAGCAGGTCGGCGGTCCGAACAGAATTTGCGTCCGACTGTTTCTGAATGGCAAGCGCGATGGAATTCTCGCCGTTCAGGCGGCTCAACGTAAAGGTTTCCTGTTCCCCGTCCTTCACCTCCGCAATATCCCGTAAATAGACAACCCCCGCCGGCGTGGCAGTGACCACCATATTTCTGATCTCATCAAGGCTTCGGAACTTTCCGGCCAGCCGGACAATATACTGGCTTACCTGCTCGTTGATTTTGCCGGTCGGAAAATCGAGGTTCTCCCGACCGAGAGCCTGAGAGACCTGCAGAATGGAGATGCCGTAGGAATTGAGTTTCTGGTTGTCCACTTCCACGCGAATCTCGCGCTGCTGTCCCCCCACGATCGTCACTGCGGAGACGCCGTCGACCTGTTCCAGCCTCGGCTTGATCTTGTCTTTAACATGCTGATACAGCGCACGTGGCTGCATGTTGCCGGTCACGGAAACCCGCAAAATGGGGAACGCATTCATGTCCGCCTTCTGAACGCGCGGGGGTTTGGCATCATCGGGGAGCTTGGAGCGCGCCGTCTCGACGACACGCTGAACATCGTTGGTCACGGCATCCACCTCGGCGCTGAAGTCGAATTGCGCCACCAGTACAGACACACCCTCGTACGAGTAAGAACGGACATTGTCGAGTTTGTTAACGCCGGAGACCGCTTCTTCCAGCGGTTTCGAAACCAGTGATTCCACTTCTTTCGGGCCGGCACCGGGGTACACGGTCACGACCGACACGATCGGCCAGTCCATTTTGGGAAGGAGGTCCACCCCCATGCGTGAGTAGCCGAAGACTCCAAGGACGGCGAGCGTCACGAATATCATCGTCATGAACGCCGGCCTGCGTATCGCAACTTCTGTCAGTTTCATGCTCCGTCTCTTCGTTGGGTTACTTGTATTGGACCGGCGAGCCATCCTTCAGACCCTTCTGGCCGAAGGAGATGACGAGATCACCGGCGCGCAGACCCTCGAGAACCTGGTACCGGTCACCCGCGCGGATACCGAGCTTGATCGGCCGGATCCGGGCTATGTTGTTCTCAACCACGAAAACCGCAGGGTTCGTCTCCTCGTTGATAATCGATTCCTTGGTAATTGCCAGGGCGTCGTTTGCGCTCCCCGACTGGATGTCCACCCGCGCAAACATGCCGACTTTGAGCAGGGCGATATCCTTGTTCTGGACCACGACTTCTACGGGATACGTGTGCCCGTTGGGGGTCTCGGCCTTCGAGCCGATGGTATAGACAGAGCCCTGAATGGCCGCACCGGGCCTGGAGTCGATTCGGAGCGAGGCCGGCTGCTTCACCCTGATCTTCCCGATCTCTTCTTCCGGAATGCTCAGCCGGACTTTCACGCTCGAGATGTCAACGATATTGGCCACTTCACGTCCCAGCCCGACCATTTCGCCGACCTCCACTTTGCGCGACGCGACAACACCGGAGATCGGGGCTTTGACTCTCGTATCCTCGAACTGGCGTTGGGCGAGCTTCAACCCTACCGAGGCGGACTTGAACTGTGCCTCGGCCGAATGATACGCGAGACGGTACCCCTCCAGCTCGACGTCTGCAATATCTCCTGTCGAAAACAGTTTCTCCGAACGCTGGAAATCCTTTTGCGCCTTCCTCAGGTTTGTTTCAGCCGCCTGAAGCTGTGCTTTCGCCTGCTCGACAGCGATTGCTTTAAGCTCAGCGTCCACCTGCACCAGGGTCTGCCCCTGACGAACGCGGTCACCGACTTTGACCAGTACCGCGGTAATCCGGCCGGTCGTCTCGGAACTCACCACCACATCCTTGATTGCGGCGATGGTGCCCACGGCCGTGACAGCTTCCGTCAAATGTGCGGTCGCCACGGGTGTGACCTCAACGGCAACGGGCCGCATCAACGCCTTCGTTGCGTCGGCTTGCGTCTGTCGCGACGTGAATGCCAGGAACAGCACGCTCGCCAGAACCACCAGGAGCGCAACTGCAGCGAGAACTCTCTTCTTCTTCAGCATTGCAGGATCCTCATCATGAAAGTCGTTTACGGTTCCAAGGGCGAAACAATCCTATCGCCCGACCGTGCCGGTAGCACGGGCCAGTTGGATTTTGGCTATTTCACAATCATACAGAGCTCGAATAAAGTCGGTCTTTGCCGACGTGTATGCAGTCTGAACG
>DAIUKN010000004.1:0-26073 GCA_036848195.1 Bacteroidota bacterium | reverse complement strand
ATCTCTGTGGGTTTCGTGGGAATGCTGGTCTCGGAGCGGATGGCCGATGTGAGCGCGACGGGGTTTGCCGTCAACGTGGGGGTGATGTATGACAACCTCGCCAGCCTGCAGGGCCTGAGCCTCGGGATTGTGGTGAAGAACATCGGACCGCAGATGCAGTTCGACGGGCCGGGCCTGAATAATCAGGCCACGGTGAGTACGCTGAAACGCGGCCCGACAATCTACCGGGTCGATGCCGCTTCCTTCGAGCTTCCCTCGACCTTCGAGTTCGGGATCGGCTACAAGCGACCTATTGCCTCGGAGAACTACCTGCAGATCGCAGGAACATTCCAAAACAACAACTTCTCTGATGATGAATACAAACTGGGAGCGGAACTCGCATTCCAGGATGTCTTTTTCGTCCGAGGGGGATACAACTTCGCACAGAAGGAATCGGACCAGCGTGAGTTCATCTACGGCATGAGCCTCGGGTTCGGGATGCACTATGTCCTGGGGACGCTCGACCTGTCGATCGACTACGCGTACCGGGCCGTGAAGTACTTCGAGGGGAACCATATGTTCTCTCTCAAAGTAGGTCTGTGACGGGCGGGCTTCCCGATAGGCGGCGCTGTTCGCCGGCTTCGTGCGGAGGCTGAAGGTTCGGGGTTCCGGGCCGGGGGGGGCCGGAACCCCGTTTTTTTGTGTTGTGGAAATTGATTCGGGTAATCCTGTTTGCAATTCAGCTTTTCCGGAATTACTTTTGCTCCGGTACGCTCATGGGATGCCCGATGACTCTCTCCCGATTTCTCAATCTCCTTGCTGCGGCATGTGCATGCGTCCTCCTCTCCTGCACCTCCTCTGACTGGTCATCGCGTGTGTCGTGGCCCGATATCGAAACCTCCCACATTCCGCAGCAAAAAGATTTTCCGGACGCAGGGGCTGTCATCCTCCTCGATGAAGGAAGCATGGAAGTCCTGGGGGGTGGCGGGTTGGCGCTGAGCGTCTTTGAACAGCACCGCGTTGTCAAGATTTTCAATCCCTCCGGTCATCGATTCGCGTACGTGGTGATCCCGTATGGCAGCGGAACAGATGTTGCGGGCATCCAGGCGCGCACCATCGATCCGGACGGAAAGATCACCGTTCTCAACGAGAACAACATTTTCGACGTCAGCCTCTATCCGAATTTTATATTCTTCTCCGATCAGCGTGCCCGTCTCTTCACGCTTCCGGGCATTGTGGATGGCTCGATCGTGGAATACCGATATCGCCTCAATTTCCCCCAGCACATGTTCTGGCATTCCTGGGTCTTCCAGGATGTGGTCCCGACGCTTCTTTCCCGCTTTTCGCTCCTCAAGCCGGGAGAATGGAACGCACCCTATCGGCAATACGGCATCCGGGTGGAACCAAAGGAGAGAAAGGTCCCGTCTGGTTTCAAGTCCGAGACGGTGTGGGAATTGCGTAATGTCCCGCCGCTGAAAGTCGAGACAGCCATGCCGCCGATGCGTGAAACAGCAACACGCCTTGCCCTTTCTCCTCTGGGATTTCGAACGTGGGACGATGTCGGAGCGTGGTACTTCACGATCGCAGGCCCGCGATTGAAGGCCGGTCCGGTGGTGAGAGCGCTTGCGCGTCGCCTGACCGACGGAGTTGCCGGAAGAAGGGAGAAGCTTCACCGGCTGTACGAATGGGTCCGGGACCGCGTGCGGTACGTTGCTGTCGAAGTGGGGATCGGAGGTTTTCAGCCGCACGCGGCGGAAGAGGTCTGTTCGAATATGTATGGTGACTGCAAGGATATGACGGCGCTGCTCTGCTCGCTCGCCGCGGAGGCCGGCGTGGAAGTGCGGCAGGTCCTGATCAGCACCTGGCAGAACGGCCGGCCGGACACAAGTCTTCCTTCACCGCTGCACTTCAACCACGTCATAGCCTATGCGCCCGCGTCCGGCGACAGCGGCATCTGGATGGACGCAACAGAAAAAGGATGTCCCTTCGGGCAGCTCCCCTGGTCCGACCAGGGCCTCCCCGCGCTGGTTGTGGGCGAAGGGGGAAAGCCCGCCTTCCTCACGACGCCGCGTTCCGCAGCGGATGACAACAGCACGGTATTCGAGTGGGATGCAACCCTTGAGCCCTCGGGGGAGGGAAGGGTTCATGGGAAGACCGTCATGACCGGAACCCCCGCCGCCGAGTTCCGGGAAGAGTTGATCTTTTCCACGCCGGAAACTCGCCGGGCCTGGGTGGAACAGTTTATTGCGTTTCGCTTCTCCGGCGCGAGGCTCGACTCGTTCAGCGTGAAAGGGCTTCAACCCGTTGACGACCCACTGGTCATATCATATGACTTCTCGGCCAACGGATTTGGAACGAGACGGGGCAACGATCTCGTGATCCGTCCCGCCATGATCAGTGCTTCCTCCCTTGCAGACCACTTCCGCCCCACGAAGCGGATTCATCCGGTCAGGTTCAAGGCAGCGACGAGAACGGATCTGAAGCTTTCGGTAACAGTTCATCCCGGGTGGGATTGTGACAGCACGAGGGTCGGCCGGTTCCTTGATTCGCCATTCGGGTTTGCGCAATGGTCGGGCAGCTGGCGGGACACGGTTTTCACGATGTCCGGCCGGGAGTGTCTCAACGGAGCTGATGTAGCTCCGCAGGATTACGAACGGTTTCAAGGCTTTCTTGATCGACTGAGAGAAGAAGAGCTGCGGGAAGTCGTGTTTTCGAAGGAGAGGGAATAAGGGCGTGGCAAGGAGTTCCCGCTGGCATGATACCGGAAACCTCACTATATTGCCCCCACTTCGTTAACCCGTCACCAAAAAACACTCCGGAGGTCACATGGCAGTCAAGACTTCTACGCTGGACGGCGGTATCGGTCTGATTGAAGTCAGCGGATCGCTGGTCGGGGGCGATGAAACCGATAAGATGCGGCAAGCCGTTGCCGGGTTCGTCGACCGGGAATACGCGAAGCTGGTTATCGATCTGAGCAATGTGACGTACCTGAACAGCACCGCCATCGGGGTGCTCGTATCGGCCCAGACTTCATATGCCCGCAAGAGCTGGCAGATCAAGCTGTGCGGCATCAACAAGAACATCAATAATATTTTCGTCATCACCAAGCTCACGCTGGTCTTTGACGTCCACGACACGCGTGAGGGAGCCATTAAGAGCTTCAAGTAGTCCGCCCCCCTTCTGCACAGATCTCCTGATGCGCGCCCGTGCGCGATTGTAGCGCAGTCCCGGGATAATGTCTATCTCTGGTGCGAAGCAGAAACCGTCTACTCGGGGGGGTGGTATTATCATCCGCTTCGCCGGTTCCCTCTCTGGAACCATCCTCGACCCACCTTTCTCGTTTGGGTCTGCAAGGCGGGGAGGTCTCTCACGGGGAGTGATACCTTTGTACATGTTCGATGAAGCGTAATTGCCTGAAGCGGAAGAAGCTGCGTGTATGAAACGACGATTCGTACGATCCATCGATTCGCTGACGGACGTTTTCACGTTTCTTGACGAACGACTGGCTGCCCAGAACGCCGGCCCCGCCGCGGCGTATGCCGTGAACCTTGCGGTGGAAGAACTGTTCACGAATATGGTGAAGTACAGTTCCGGCCGCAGGAACGAGGTGACCATCGGCGTTGAAAAAAATGGCGACCGGCTCGTCGTGACACTTGTGGATGAAGACGTTGAACCATTTGACATGACGGGCAGGGCCGAGGTGGATACCTCAGGACCTCTTGAGGAACGAAAGGTCGGCGGGCTGGGCATCCATCTGGTCAGGCAGATGGTGGATGAGTTCCACTACCGGTACGAAAACGGCAACGGCATCATCACGATCACGAAAAAACTGGAGCAGTGACATGCTGGCTATCCTCCTCAAAGACGACGGCGAAGTGACGCTCTCCGGACGATTTGATGCGTCCCAGGTCGATGCGGCCGATGCCGTCTTCGACAGGCTGACGACGACGACCCGTGTGAACTTCAGAGATCTGGACTATATCTCCAGTGCCGGGCTGGGCGTCCTGCTCAAGACCCAGAAGCGCTTGAGCGGGTTGGGACACAACCTGATTCTGACTCATATGAACAAGCTGGTGCGGGATGTCTTCCGGATTGCCCGTTTTGACGTGGTTTTTCGGATCGAAGAGGGAACATAACACCAACTTTTTTCCCGGGTGGCTGTATTTATGGTACACGACGAAGATCTGGGTCTGGTAAGGCAATTCCTCGGAGGAGATCGATCCGCCTTCGAGCGTATCGTCGAGAAATACCAGAAGACGGTCTTCAACGTTGCGCTGCGGATGACGCACGAAGCGAGAGAAGCAGAAGACATTGCGCAGGAGGTGTTTCTTAAGGTTTATGAGCGGCTGAAGAGTTTCAACCCGGAGTATAGGTTTTTCAGCTGGCTTTACAGGATTACAGTCAATGAGTCGTTGAATTCGCTGAATCAAAGGAAGCGCCACCAGGAGCTTGATGAAGAGATGGCGGCGGGCGGGCCGGGCCTCGATGAGATTGCCGAGGCGAATGAGCAAAGCCGGAAGATTGCCGATGCAATGATGGAATTGAAGGTGGATCACCGGGCGGTCGTTGTTCTCAAGCACTTTGAAGGGCTTTCCTATGAAGAGATCGCCCAGATCCTTGAGATATCGGAAAAGAAAGTGAAGTCGCGGCTCTTCACGGCCCGGCAGGTCCTTCGGGACATTCTTTTAAAAAGAGGGATTGGAATTGATGATTGACGAGGGTATCGTTGAGTTGATAAACAAGGAGGTCGATGGTGTCGCGTCGGCCGAGGAGACGGCACGCTTGAGGAAAGCGATGAGTGCCGATCCGGATGTCCGCACGCTCTTCGACGAAATGCGCTCGATGGCGGGCGCCATGGCCGAAATGGTACCGGTGGACCCTCCCAAAACTTTGAAGCCAGCCATTATGCGAACCATCGAGGGCCTTCCACGGAGAACGCCCGCGACCGGTCTTGCGGCGGCCTTTCACTCATTCTTCACCGCGTTCCTGGGGAAGCCTGGCTTCGTTTTTGCCGGAGGTCTCGCCGCCGGTTTTTTGCTCTTTGTTCTCACTACGGATCTTATTCCGCCACGTTCCGTGGACGACTCAGAACTGACCGGGACGCTGGTTCTGCATGGCCCTGCGCGGGGCTTTTCGCGCGGTGATCTGATTGATATCAATAATGATGCCGTGAAAGGGACGATCGAGACCCAGTTCGGTTCCGGGCTCTGTCTTCTCCGGCTCCATGTGGATGCGCCGCAAGGCGTTTCGGTTTCTGTCCTCACCGATCCTGCGTCTGTACACCTGGAGGCTGTCCGTCCGTCTGATGATTCCGGCGCTCAGCTTTCTGTCCGGGAGGGGGAGGTGACGTTCGACGGCACGAAATCCGTCGGAATCGTGGCCCTTTTCGCCGGAAAGGAGAAGTCACTCCTCCCGGCACGCATCAGACTTGAGTCCTCAGGCAAGCAGGTTTTTGAAGGAATTATTGCGCTCGCAAAGTGAACTGACACCAACTTTTTACCCTGCGGGGAGTATTTCTAGAGTGTAGCATCCCATCTTCACATTCATCGCTTTTCAGGAGGTAGTCATGGCAGACAATTCATCAAAGGGCGGAAAAAATATCTTCGTCATAGGAATAGCACTCGTGGCGGTTGCCGCCGTGGTCTATTTCTCCTTGTTCTATCCGCCGGTCCCGAAGGAGGACGCGCAGGGAACGATCGGGATGGCAAAGAAATATCATTCTGGTCAGATGAGTGAGAAGGATGTGGCGCTTCAGAACCCGGAAATTCAAAAGTTTCTGCAGAACGACAAGATCCAGGCGATTGTGAACAACGATGCGATTCGTTCTGCGTTGAACAGCCCGGAATTCGCATCTGCGCTGACGAGTCCCGCGTTTACATCCGCCCTGGCAAGCCCCGAGCTGGCGGCTGCGCTGACAAGTCCGGCATTCACTGCAGCGTTGGCAAAGCCGGAACTGGCGGCCGCTCTGGCAAGCCCGGCATTCACCGCAGCTTTGTCGACTCCGCAAGTGGCGGCTGCTTTGGCGAGCCCGGCATTCACGGCTGCTCTTGCGCAGCCGGCGTTCACAGCTGCTCTTGCACAGCCGGGATTCACGTCCGCTCTCCTCAAGTCTGACATGGCTGCCGCCGTGACGGCCGCGAATCTCAAGGTTGCATCTTTGAAGTCCGAGCTTATGGCAGCTCTGACAAACCCGGCACTCCAGGCTGCTTTGAAGGGACCTGAGTTGCAGTCAGCCCTGTCCAGCTCTGCGCTGAACGCCGCTTTTACGAGTCCCGCACTCCAGGCCGCTTTGAAGGGACCTGAGTTGCAGTCTGCGCTGTCGAGCCCGGCCCTCCAGGCAGCCATTTCGAGCCCGGCACTTCAATCTGCGCTGAAGACACCCGAGCTGCAGTCTGCGCTGTCGAGCCCGTCGCTCCAGGCAGCCATTTCGAGCCCGGCACTTCAGTCTGCGTTGAAGTCCCCTGAGCTACAGTCTGCATTGTCGAGTTCCGCGCTCCAGGCGGCTCTCCAGAGCCCGGCCCTTCAGGCGGCTCTGACAAGTTCAGCTGTGCGTTCTGCTCTTACAAGTCCGGAGTTCCAGTCCGCTCTGAACAACGCCGCCTTCACGTCTGCGCTCTCCGGCGGCGCGTTCCGAGCCCAGCAATAGGCGAATTCCGACGAAGGGACCGATCGCGACCCGGCGTAAGAACCGGGGAAGAGGTGGAACCTGGAAGTCTGATGCGCAAGGAGGTGCTCCTGGAATAGAGGATCACCTCCTTTTCTTTTTGTGCTCCAAATCGTTGCGGCCGGCCTGCTGACAGCCCATCTTGATTTTTGCCCGGAAAATCGTGATTGTCAGAACCATGTTCTTCCACAGCTCTTCATCAGGCGTGTGGCATGCCATCGTGAGGTAGACGAGCAATGAAAATTCATCTCAAGCTGCTTTTCGGGCTCTCCGCGCTGATGGTGTGGGTGTTCCCGCTGCTCCACGCGCAACTTCACGTTCATCAGACGAAAGACCTCCGGCTCGTCTACTACTCCAAAGCGCATGAATATGTGGTCCCTCACATCGTCGGCTGCTTTGAAAACGCTCTCCGCTTTGAACGAAAGCTCTTTGACTATACACCCTCGGAAGAGGTAACGGCCCTCCTGCAGGACTTCGGCGACTATGCTTCCGGAGCCGCCAACACCGTGCCGTTCAATCTGATGAATATCGGCATCGCTCCGTTCAGCTACGTGTATGAGACCATGCCGGCAGAAGAGCGGATGAACCTGATGATGATGCACGAGCTTGTTCACGTCATCACGATGGACAAAGCCTCCCCGCGGGACAACTTCTTCCGCTCGATATTCTTCGGCAAAGTGGCGCCCATCGCCGAGCAACCCCTCTCGATGGCATACGGCTATTTCACCGGACCCCGATGGTATGCTCCCCGGTGGTTTGTAGAATCGATCGCGGTGTTTCTCGAGACCTGGATGGCGGGGGGGTTGGGTCGCGCGTTGGGTGCCTACGACGAAATGGTCTTCCGGACGATGATTCGGGACAGCGCCTATATCTATGATGTTGTAGGGCTTGAAGCGGAGGGGACGAAAGTGGACTTTCAGGTGGGTGCTGCTTCATACCTCTACGGGACGCGCTTTACCAGCTACCTGGCACTGGAGTACGGGCCGGAGAAACTGATCCGGTGGTTCAACCAGACGCCGGACAGCAAGTCGCATTTCTCCTCTCAATTCGAACATGTCTACGGTGTGCCGCTGGACAGCGAATGGCAGCGCTGGATTTCCTGGGAGCGTTCCTGGCAGCGAGCGAATCTCGATTCGCTGCGCCGGTACCCGGTGACGGAATTCCGAAGGCTGACGCAGAGAGCCGTGGGATCGGTTTCGCGTGCCTTCGTTGATTCTGCGGGCGGCAAGATCTATGCTGCCGTCAACTACCCCGGACAGACCGCCCACCTTGCGGCGATAGACATTGCCACAGGATCGGTGGAGAACCTGCAGCGCGTGCGCGGTGGCGCACTTTTCTACGTCACATCGCTTGCCTATGATCCTGTGTCGCGTACTCTCTTCTATACGACAGACAATAATCACTGGCGGGACCTCTACTCCTACACCATCACGACGGGCGAGTCAGAATTGCTCATCAAGGACGTCCGAACGGGAGACTGCGCCTTCAACCGTGCCGATCGGTCGCTCTGGGGGGTCCGGCACTACAACGGGATTTCCACGCTGGTGAGAATTCCCTATCCGTACAGAGAATGGAATCAGGTCAACTCCTTCGACTACGGCAAAGACATCTTCGACATCGACATTTCGCCGGATGGGTTGCATCTGGTGGGTGCTCTGACCCATGTTGACGGAACCCAGTCGCTGATCAGAATGCAGACCCAGAAGCTTCTCGCCGGCGACGCATCGGCAGACACCTTGTACGACTTCGGGAACAGCACTCCCGCGAATTTCATCTTTTCCGGTGATGGCAGGTACTTGTACGGAAGCTCGTTCTACAGCGGCGTTTCGAACCTTGTCCGATATGATCTCGATGCGAAGAAGATGGATTGGATCACGAACGGAGAAACGGGTTTTTTCCGGCCGGTGCCCACGTCGGGCGATTCGCTCCTGACATTTCACTTCACCGCGAGGGGATTTGAGCCCGTCATGGTGGCCAACCGGACCATCACTGACGTCAGTGCAATTCGCTACCTCGGACAGGCGATCGTGGAGAAATTCCCGGTGCTGCAATCCTGGGCCCTTCCTCCTCCATCCACCATCAACGTTGACTCTGTGACCATCTCCAAAGGGGAATACCGTCCAATGCAGAACATCCACCTCGCGTCGGTCTATCCAGTGGTCGAAGGGTACAAAGTCTATCCGGCCTACGGGATGCGGTTCAACTTTTCGGAACCGTTGTTTCTGCACAGGATGGACGTCAGCGCATCGTACACACCGAACAAGACTGTCCCGCGGAACGAGAGAATTCATGCCGCGTTCAATTACACCTTCTGGGAATGGGCTCTTAGCGGAACATGGAACGGCGCGGACTTCTATGATCTTTTCGGACCGACGCGGACAAGCAGGAAGGGATCATCGCTGAGACTTGACTACAAGAACTTCTGGACATTCGAGGAACCGGAATCAATGGACCTGAGCGCCAACCTCGGTGGGTACTGGGGCCTTGAGCGTCTCCCCGACTATCAGAACATCGCGGTCACCTACGACAGATTCTATTCCCTCAATGCGACTCTCAAGTACTCGCTGGTCACGAGGTCGCTGGGTGCCGTGGAAGAAGAGGAGGGAGTTCGCTGGGGAGTCGCCTCGCTCAACAACTATGTGAACAAGACCATCTATCCGAAGATCTATGGAAGCCTCGAATACGGTTTGCTTTTGCCCATCGACCATTCGTCGATCTGGCTTCGCGGCGCGGCTGGCTATTCGTGGGGACGAAGAGAGGAGCCGCTCTCGAACTTCTACTTCGGCGGGTTCGGGAACAACTGGGTCGATCACCGGGAAATCCGGCGATACCGGGACTACTATGCTTTCCCCGGTGTTGGCTTGAACGCCATCGGCGGCACGAATTTCGGAAAGCTGCTCCTGGAATGGGTGTTGCCCCCTTTACGCTTTCGGCAATTCGGTGGAGAGGCGATCTACTGTACCTGGGCACAGCTCAGCCTCATTTCGAATGCAATCGTTACCAACATGGATGATGCAAATCTTCGGAGCTCCGTAGCGGATTTTGGCGCGCAGCTCGATTTCAGGGTCGTCCTCTTTTCCGCACTGGAGTCGACCTTTTCCCTCGGCTATGCTGCAGCCGTTGAAGAAGGACAACGGCTCTCCCGGGAATTTATGATCTCACTGAAGATTCTGCGGTAGGGCGCCGGGGAAAACTACGATGGGCGCAAATCTCCTACAGATTCTTCTGCGTTGCGCGGTAAGCCTCCTGCCTGTCGGTTTTTTCCTCGCGGGTCTTATGTTCCTGGACAGTTACAAGCTCATTCATCTTCGCACCGTGACAACGACCATCCTTGTCGGATGCGCGGCTGCGGCCCTTGCAATGGTGGGCAACAGCTGGTGTGCCGAAACACTGCAGGTCAACTGGATCATCCTCACCCGCTACATTTCCCCGCCGCTGGAGGAGACGTTGAAAGCCGCCTTTCTGATCTTTCTCCTGCGGACCAATAAGGTTGGATTCATGGTGGATGCTGCCATAAGGGGCTTTGCGATTGGAGCAGGGTTCGCACTGCTGGAGAATCTGTACTATCTCTTTCAGCGGCCAGACGCGGACGTGTATCTCTGGGTCATCCGCGGCTTCGGGACCGCGGTGATGCACGGCGGCACGACAGCTATTTTTGGCATCGCTTCAAAACACCTCCTGGATCGTTTTCCGGAAAGGGGCCTTCTGCCATTCATCCCGGGACTCGCCGGTGCTGTGGTGATTCATTCGGTCTTCAACCATTTCTTTCTTACCCCGCTGATCTCCACGGTGATCGTTCTTCTCGCTCTTCCGACGCTGATCACGGTCGTCTTTCGCGAAAGTGAGAAGGCTACGCGTAACTGGCTCGGCGTCGGTTTCGATAGCGATCGCTCGCTCCTTGAGATGATTACCGGCGGAACGCTCCTGGAGAACCGGATCGGTCAGTATCTCCAAACTCTGCAGGACAGGTTCCCCGGGGAAACGGTCGCGGACATGCTCTGTTATTTGCGGGTTCATCTTGAGCTCTCTATCCGGGCCAAAGGCCTCCTTCTGATGAGGGAGGCAGGCTTTGATGTCCCTCCTGACCCGGAGGTCAAGGCGCAATTCGATGAGCTCGGCTATCTCGAAAAGAGCATCGGCAAGACGGGGCATCTTGCGCTCCATCCGTTCCTGCATACCCGCACAAGAGACCTCTGGCAGATGAATATGCTGAGCGCCGGGTAGCGAGGAGACTCCAGAGCTTCTACCCTCATCGGAAAGATGAGATTTGCCGAAGAGAGATGCTTTGGGCGGTTTTCCGAGAGTATTTTCAGCATCCCCCGTGTATTTCTCACTTTACTATTGTTCCGAAAAGCCGCTATTTTCAGAACGAGTATCCCCCTGCCGTCAAGGCAGTCTGGATTCTAAGGCTCAGCCGGCGAGACCCGCGATTTGCGGGTTTTCTGAAGAGAAAACGTCTGCATACCAGACGGGAGAAAGAGCAAGCTGAAGAGCCTGCACGCGACCAATGCTCCGAAACAACAGAGAACATTCTTGCGATGAAACAACTCCGAATTTTCCTCCTCACGATCGTTCTTCTTGGTCCTGGAAGCGTACAGCTCCTCCAGGGGCAAGCGCTCCTGGGATTCGACGATACGCACGCACGCATGCAGCGGGCACTGGAAGCCCGGTTTGATTCTCTGCTCAACCGCGAAGACCTCCGGAGCTGGATGAAGCGCCTTTCCGCTCACCCGCATCACATCGGATCGCCGTACGGGAAAGAGAACGCCGAGTTCATCGCGTCGCTGTTCACGTCGTGGGGATTTGAGACGGAGATTGAGCAATTTCACGTTCTCTTCCCCACGCCGAAAGCACGGTTGGTGGAAATGCTCGCGCCGGAGAAGTTTATCGCATCCCTCGCCGAGCCCCCGCTGCCGGAAGACGCAACGTCGGGCCTGACCGGCGAACAACTGCCGTTGTACAATGCGTACTCAGCCGATGGTGATGTCACCGGCCAGCTGGTGTACGTGAACTACGGGATCCCCAGAGACTATGAGGAGCTTGAACGCAGGGGGATTGATGCGAAGGGTAAAATCGTCATCGCGCGATATGGCGGTTCGTGGCGCGGGATCAAACCGAAGGTGGCGGCGGAACATGGAGCCGTCGGATGCATTATCTATTCCGACCCTCACGATGACGGCTACTATGAAGGAGACGTGTATCCCGGGGGAGCCTATAGAAACGAGTACGGAGGACAACGCGGTTCTGTCCTGGATATGCCCCTGTACGCCGGCGATCCGCTAACGCCGTTTGTCGGTGCCGTGAAGAGCGCAAAGCGTCTCGCAATCAAGGATGCGCGGACAGTGACGAAAATTCCCGTGCTCCCGATCTCCTACGCGGATGCGCTCCCGCTCCTTCGTGCCCTTGGAGGACCCGTGGCTCCGGAACAGTGGCGTGGCTCTCTGCCGATCACGTATCACTGCGGTCCCGGACCTGCGGAGGTCCACCTCAAGGCACAGTTCTCGTGGGACATCGTTCCGATCAATGACGTTATCGCACGGGTGAAGGGGGAGGGTTTTCCCGATGAGTGGATTATTCGGGGGAATCACCATGATGCCTGGGTGTTCGGCGCACAGGATCCCATAAGCGGTCTGGTCGGGATGATGGAGGAGGCTCGTGCACTCGGCGAGCTTGTGAAACGTGGCTGGAGACCGGCCCGCACGATCGTCTACTGCGCTTGGGATGGCGAGGAGGAGGGTCTCCTCGGGTCGACAGAATGGGCAGAGGCGCATGCGGACGAGCTGCAGCAGAAGGCGGTCGTATATATCAACTCCGATTCCAACGGCCGGGGATTTCTGAATGTGGGAGGGTCTCATACACTGGAACAATTCGTTAGCCAGGTAGCGCGGGATGTCGTCGATCCGGAGTACCATATCAGCGTCGTTGATCGCCGGCGTGCGGCGGATATTGTCAATAGTGCGGATGCCGATATCAAGGACGTGCGCGGGAGGAATGACCTGCGCATCTCTGCTCTGGGCTCGGGATCGGACTATACGCCGTTTATTCAGCATCTCGGCATAGCGGCTCTGAACATCGGCTACGGTGGCGAAGATGGAGGCGGATCGTACCACTCGATCTATGATTCCTTCGATTACTTCAATCGCTTCATCGATCCCGGATATTCGTATGGGATTGCATTTGCCCAGACGGGTGGCAGGACAGTTCTGCGTCTGGCCAATGCGCCGGTTCTCCCGTTCGAATTCACGAATTTCACCGAAACTGTCGGGCAATATATCAAGGAGGTTGCCAGGCTTGCAGATGACATGCGTGAGGAGACCGACGAGATGAACCGCCGCATCAGTGAAAAAACCCTCCTATGGGCGGCTGATCCCAGGCAGATGGTCGTCATTCCCGCGCCGAAGGAACCGGTGCCGTTCCTCGATTTTTCACCGCTGCGAAACGCTCTTGCGACTCTGCAGAGGAGCACAGAGGCCGCCGTCCAAGCGACCAAGAAAACGGGTGCCCCGGTTGCGCCGGACAAAAGGCGGGCATTGAACCGCATCCTGATGAGCTTCGAACGCTCGCTGACACGGGCGGAAGGACTTCCCGGCAGACCCTGGTATATCCACCAGGTGTACGCCCCGGGGCAATACACGGGTTACGGCGTAAAGACTCTTCCGGCTGTGCGGGAAGCCATTGAGCTGCGCCAGTGGAAAACGGCAAATGAGCAAATAGCCTTGACCGGGAGGGTCATTGAAACATGCAGTGCTGAAATTGAACGGGTGAAGGGTATCCTGGAGAAGTAAGGGGAGAATCTGGAGCACACCATGCCGGGGAAGATGGACATTTTGCATAAATCGTAGAGGGACCTCGAAGATATGGCCACACCACCGGAAGCCTCGGATCTCGATTCTCTCAAGCTGCAACTTGCGCAGCTTCACGACCGCCTCGCGCGTGTCGAGGCGCACCTCGGCCTGGCGTCGGAAGAAGAAGTGAACGCCGTGCCGGCCACCACGCCGGCGGAGGCAGCCGCACTGGAAAGCGAGGAAGCGCTTGAGCTCCAAATCGGTCAGAACTGGTTTGCGAAGGTCGGCATCGTTGCGCTTGCTGTCGGTATAGCCTTCCTGTTGACATTCCCGTATCGCGATCTGCCGCCTGCTCTCCCGAGCGGTCTCGGATATCTCCTGGTGGCCGGGATTGTCGCGCTTTCTCGGTTCTGGCGCAATTCGTTCCAGCAGATATCGCGCTATCTCTTAGGTGGCGGGCTGATGTTGCTCTATTTCACAACGCTCCGGCTTGCGTATTTCAGCCCGCAGCCGGTGGTCACGAACCGGATCCTGGAAGCGCTACTGCTCCTGTTGGTGACGGGCGTTGCGCTTGTCGTTGCGACGCGCAGAGAGTCGCCATACCTGGTGGCAATTACGCTCACGATGGGGTTTCTTGCGGCGCTCATTGGCGCGGAGCCGTATTTCGTTTTTCTGGTCAATGCGGCGATGGCAGCCGTCGCTGCAACCTGTGTGGTGAGGTACCGGTGGACATCTCTTCTTCCGGTGGGCATCCTTCTGACCTTTCTGTCGCATTTCCTCTGGGCAGTGAACAACCCCGTCGCAGGAAATGCGATACAACTGGTTTCGTCTCCCGAGATCAACCTTCTCTTCCTCCTTCTCGACGTCGTCATCCTGTCGGCGGCGAACCTGGTCCGTCCGGAGAGTCAGCCAGAAGATGCCGCGGCCATCGTGAGCGCGTTCCTCAATGGACTTGGTTCCTATCTCCTGTTCATTATCGTGTCTATCCCGATGGCGACTCCGGCGTTTGTTCTCTGGAATAGTGTTGCCTCGGTTGTCTACCTGTGCCTCTCAGCCGCGTTCTGGGTACGGGAAAAGAGCAAGTATGCGACATTCATTTATGCGATGCTCGGATATCTGGCCCTGAGTGCCGCGATCACCCGCCAGTTTGCCATGCCGGACTTCTTTGTTGTCCTCTGCTGGCAGGGCATACTCGTGGTCAGCACTGCCGTCTGGTACCGGTCACGGTTCATTGTGGTTGCCAATTTTGTCGTCTTCGCGACGATTTTCGTTGCATACCTGATCACAGCCGGCAGCGTCAGCATGGTCAGCCTCAGCTTTGGCATCGTAGCTCTCTTGAGCGCACGGATTCTGAACTGGCAGAAAGACCGGCTCGAGCTGAAGACCGAAATGATGAGGAATGCGTATCTTGCCTCCGCCCTGTTCATCATCCCCTATGCGCTGTACCACTCCGTCCCTCCGGGGTACGTCAGCATATCGTGGCTTTCGGTGGCTCTGCTCTATTATCTTATGAGCCGGTACTTGAGCAACCGGAAGTACCGCTGGATGGCCCTGCTCACCACGGCCCTGACCATCGTGTACGTCATCTTCGTTGATCTGGTGGGAGTGGATCCGACGATCAGGATCATATCGTTTCTGGTGCTGGGGACCGCGCTCCTGACGATTTCCATGGTCTACAGCCGAAGGCGCCTAAAGGGAGAGGCCGTACGACAGAAGACTGACCCATAGCGCAAGGATCGGGGAGCTCGCGTGTATTGGCAGGCCTGATGGCGCATTGTGGGTCATTTCAACTGAAGGAGTCTGGAATGAGAAGTCTCGGGACCGTTCTCGTTGCCGTGCTGGTGATTGTCCTGCATGCACAGGGGCAACCGGAGCCTCCGCAGCAGATTGCGGATGTCATCTTCCTGCAGATCAATGACGTCTACGAGATTGCCCCTCTCCGGGGCGGACGCGAGGGCGGACTGGCCCGCGTTGCGACGATGAAGGGAAGACTCAAGAGGGAGTGTCCGAACACGTTGCTTGTCGTTGCCGGAGATTTTCTGAGTCCATCGGCTATCGGGACCAGCAAGCGTGAAGGGAGACGAATCGCCGGGGCACAGATGGTCGATGTGATGAACCGGGCGGGTGTTGACATCGTCACGTTCGGTAATCATGAGTTTGACATCACCGAAGCGGAGCTGCTCGATCGGGTCAATGAATCGCGCTTTTCCTGGGTCTCCTCCAATGTCAAACACAGGACAACTGCCGGGACAGCGCCGTTTGTGCAAATGGCCGGCGATACCGCCGCTGCAATTCCGGAGTACCGAATCCTGATGATCCCGACCGCCTCCGGGAGAACGGTAAGGATCGGAATCCTCGCGGTCACCCTCGATAAGAACGGGGCAGACTTCGTTGAGTATGAAAACCCGTATGCTTCCGCGCGGCGCGTTTGTGACAAGCTGAAGAGTGAAACAGACTGCATTGTGGCACTGACGCATCTCTCGATGCATCAGGACCGGGAACTCGCGAAAAAGGTTCCGGGACTCAAGCTGATCATGGGCGGGCACGAACATCGGAATATGGTGTTCCGCGCCGGTGAAACCATCGTCACGAAGGCCGATGCCAATGCCCGAACGGCATGGATTCACCGCCTGCGTTTTGCCGGAGCCGATGGTGTGGAACTCGTGTCCGAGCTGCAGGCCATTGATGATGCTCTGCCCGAAGATTCGGTCACCGCGTCTGCTGCGAACGCGTGGCTCTCGATCGCTTACAGGGGATTCGAGGAAATCGGGCTTCAACCCAGGGCCCCGGTGACAACTCTTCGTGAAGCACTTGATGGACGTGAATCCAGCATGCGATACGGGCCGACGAATCTCGGGAAGGTTATTTGCGGGGCCATGCTGGCCGCAGCAGGACAAGCCGATGCCGCCATTTTCAACAGCGGATCGGTCCGCGTCGACGATGAGCTGAGCGGCCCGGTGAGCCAGTACGATATCATCCGGACACTTCCGTTTGGCGGAAAGATCCTCGTCGCTGAGATGACGGGGCACCTCCTGGGACGGGTTCTGGACGCGGGCGTGCTGAGCGTAGGGAGGGGAGGGTATCTTCAGACGGAGAACATCCGGGCAAGCGGGAAAGTCGGGGAGTGGATGGTCGGGAACACTGCTCTGAGCCAGGAAAAGAAGTATCGCGTCGTGCTGACCGATTTTCTCATCTCAGGAAAAGAGGCCGGCCTGGGGTTCCTCACGCGTGACAATCCCGGCGTCTCGGGCGTGCGCGAGCCTGACGGCTTTGTGCCGAACGACATTCGCATGGCGGTCGTCCGTTACCTGCAACAGGGAGCGAGATAACCATGGACACGATCCTGATTGCTGATGATGATCCGGTGGTGCGGCTTGTGGCACAGGCCATCCTGGAACCGCAGGGTTATGTTCTGCATACTGCGATCGATGGAAAGAATGCCCGAGCGATTCTGGAAAAAGAAGGGAGCCGGATCAAGGCCATCGTGCTGGACTGGCAGATGCCCGAAATGAGCGGGATTGAACTCCTGCGCTGGGTCAAGGAACAGCCGGAATTTGAGAACACGCCGGTCATTATGCAGACGGCGATGGATAGTCCCGAGAACATCAGGGAGGGGATTGAAGCCGGGGCGTTCTACTACCTGACAAAACCGGTTGACGAACATCTGCTCCCTTCGGTGGTGCGCGCGGCGCTCACGGACTATTCCTACAAGGAATCGCTGCTCAAACAGCTCCAGGAGAGCCAGAACCCGCTTGGCATTCTTCAGGAAGGGACCTTTCATTTCCGGGTGCTGAAGGAGGGAGAGCGCCTCGCGCTCTGGATCGCTAATGCATGCAATTCCCCTGCTGCTGCCATGGGCGTCAACGAGATTTTTGTCAATGCCATTGAGCATGGCAACCTGGGCATCACCTATGATGAAAAGACTCACTACATGTCTGAAGGTACATGGATTGCGGAAGTGGAGCGGCGCCTGGCGTTGCCCGAATCTGCAGGGAAATTCGTCGACGTGCGGATCACGAGAAATCCGGATTCATTCCATGTGCTGGTTCAGGACCAGGGGCCCGGCTTCGATTACGCCCAGTACTTGCAGTTCGATGAACAACGGGTGTTCCACAATCACGGCCGCGGGATTGCCATGGCGAGCTCGGCGCTCGGCCTTCAGTACCGCGGAAATGGCAATACGGTTCTGGTCACGATTCCCATTGAGAAGCCGGCGGTGGAGGTATGAATTCCTGGCATCCACAGGTACGCGATGACTCTGGAAGCTAAGTCGGCAGCGGAATTGGCAGCTGAGCTGGAGGCCCTCAGGAACGAAATCAGGGATCTCCGGTTTGACCTGGAGGAGAAGGGGCGGACCCAGGAGATCCTCCGCGAGAATCAGAGAGTATTGCTACAGTTCCTTGAGGCCGTCCCTGTCGGGGTTTTCGTCCTCGATGCGCAGGGAAAGGCGTACTATGCCAATCCGGCGGCGGAGCGGATTCTGGGCAAAGGAATCCTTCCGACAACGGGCGCCGGCCAGCTTGCAGAAGTGTATCGCGCATACCGTGCCGGCACCAACGAAGAGTATCCCGCTGCACTCATGCCGGTCGTTCGGGCGTTGTCGGGGGAGACGGTCATGATCTCCGATATGGAGATCCGGCAACCCGGGAAGACTCTCCCGCTGCAGGTATGGGGAGCTCCTATCTATGATCGTGATGGAAAGCTGGCGTATGCCATCGCTGC
The DNA here is from genome assembly GCA_036848195.1 of Bacteroidota bacterium. Lineage (GTDB taxonomy): Bacteria > Bacteroidota > Ignavibacteria > UBA10030 > UBA6906 > DAIUKN01. Next base: position 7,923 of record DAIUKN010000004.1, on the reverse strand, counting down.
GTTTTCGGACATTACTGATCGCCGCGAGGCGGAGCAACGCCTGCAAACGCAGTATGAAGTGGCCCGTCTACTGGCCGGCTCGCACACCCTGAGCGAGGCAACGGCCAGGATTCTCCAGCCGATCTGTGAGACAGCCGGGTGGCAATTCGCGGCCCTCTGGACCCTGGATGCTGAAGCGAAAGTGCTTCGGTGTTCAGGGCTCTGGCATGTCCCGGGTATGGAGTTCAAACCCTTCGCAGATGCCACCCGACAAACGACTATCGCTCCAGGCCAAGGACTCCCGGGGCGAGTCTGGGAGACAGGCAAGCCTGGCTGGATCACGGATGTTGTCACCGACGGCAATTTCCAGCGAGTTGCTGCCGCCCAACAGAGCGGAATCCATGGTGCCATGGTGTTTCCGCTTCTCATCGAAAATGCCGTGGTGGGGGTCACCGAATTTTTCAGCCGCGACATCCGGGAGCCGGATGAGGCGTCGATGGAGATGATGGTCGCGTACGGAAACCAGATCGGTCAGTTCCTGGAACGAAAGACGGCCGAAGAGGAAATGCGCAAGGCCAGAGAATCGGCTGAACGGGCAGCAGAAGCGAAAGCGGAATTCCTGGCTGTTATGAGCCATGAGATCCGCACCCCGCTCAATGCGGTGATCGGTATGACGGGACTCATGCTGGAATCCGACCTCGCCCCGGCACAGCGTGAATATGTGGAAACCATCCGAATCAGCGGAGAAGCGCTCCTGACGGTCATCAACGATATTCTCGACTTCTCGAAAATCGAGTCGACCAAGCTGGTGCTGGAAGACCATCCTCTTGACCTTTTCAACTGCATCGAGGATGTTTTTGACCTTATCGCGCATCAGGCCGCCGCAAAGGATGTTGACCTCGTCACGAGCATCGCCCCCGATGTTCCATCCAGCATCCGCGGCGATGTCACGCGAATCCGACAGGTCCTCACGAATCTTGTCTCCAACGCGATAAAATTCACCCACCGGGGAGAAATCCAGATATCCGTGAAGATACAGTCACAGTTTGAGGGGGGAACGGAATTGCGATTCGAGGTGAGGGACACCGGGATCGGCATTGCACCCGATAAGCGAGATCGCCTGTTCAAGCCATTTTCACAGACAGAAACATCCACAACGCGGAGATACGGCGGGACGGGACTGGGACTCGCCATCTGTGCCAAGCTGGTGGAGCTCATGGGTGGATCGATCGGCGTGGAATCGCGTCAAGGTGAGGGATCAGTATTCTCATTTACTATCCGGGCCGCAACGGATACGGAGGCGGCAAGTGACTCCCTTCGGGACCAAATCCCCGCCCTTGCGGGGAAGATTGCGCTCCTGGTGGAGGACAACAGGGCGAGTCTTGACGCGATGGCGGCACAGCTTACTCAATGGGGAATGAGCGTACGGGCCACGACCGCGGGGGCGGAAGCAGCGGAATGGGCGAAGAACGGCGTGAAGTTCGATCTGGCGATTATTGACCTCGGTATACCCGGGATGGGGGGGGCACAGCTGGCTCAGCAGATCCGGCAATCGGCAGTTCTCGTCGCGACTCCCGTGATCCTGCTGACTCCTCTTGGAAAGCTTCAGGAAGCGAAGGATGGCCAGGTGCTTGATACGGCAGCGACGCTGACGAAGCCGGTAAAACGCGCGCTGCTCCTGCACGTCATCCAGACGGTGCTATCGTCCAGCCAGAGTCATCCGCACGTCGGAGAGGCCGTGCACAAGCTGGATCCTACGCTCGCCAGCCGGCTTCCTCTGAAGATTCTGGTGGCGGAAGACAATCCCACAAACCAGAAGCTGATGCTGCTGACGTTCCAACACATGGGGTACTCGGTGGATCTGGCCGGAAACGGCCTTGAGGTCATTCGTGCGCTGAAACGGACTGACTATGACCTCGTGTTCATGGATGTCGAAATGCCGGAAATGGATGGGCTCGAAACCACCCGTGCAATTGTCCGCAACTGGCCTCCGGAAAAGTGTCCTGTCATTGTCGGCACCACGGCACTCTCCCTGGAAGGGGATAGGGAGCGGTATCGCGAGGCCGGCATGGAGGACTGCATCACAAAGCCGATCCGGATCGAGGAAATCCAACACGTCATCGAGCGGCTCGGTGGACGGCGGGGGGAGAGAAGAGTGTCACTGACCGATTCTCCCCCTGCACGTGTCGACGAGAAACGGATCTTGGCGATCCTCCGGATGACTGCGCGACACGACCGAACGGTCTTCGTGCAGATGATCGACACATACCTCGACGATTACCGTGAAATGCTTGAGACCATGAAGAAGGCGGCCGGGGAATCCAACACCCAGGCGATCGGCAAGTCGGCGCACCGCTTGAAGGGGGCAAGCTTAAACCTCGGCGTGACGCACGTTGCCGATCTCTGCAAGCTCATCGAGACCAGAGTCAAGAACAGCGACACCGGCGGTTTGACGGCCCTGTTCCTTGACCTGGAACAGAGCTATGGAGCGGTCCGGAGGGAACTCGAGGAACTGAAGCAGACAGCCAGAGAGAATGGTTGACGATGAAAAGAGAGAGACCCTTGTTCATGCGCTTGGTTCAGGTCCGGATCAGGCCTGAAAGTCGTGCGGATTTTCAACGGCTGTACGAAGATGTGATCATGCCGAACCTTCAGGCGACGCACGGTTGCCTGTATGCGGGACTCGTGCAGAGCATACGCAGTGATGATGAGGGGATGTCGCTCACAATATGGGATTCACCGCAGCATGCCGATGCCTATGAGAAGAGCGGTGTTTTCCAGCGGATGATCGAAGAGTCCAAACCGTTTTTTTCGAACTCCTCTGAATGGAGAGTGCAGCTCACGAAGGATTTGCAGCTCGAGTACGCCCCCGTCGCTCAGGAACCAGTGGTCAAGTCCTATTCCCATGCCTCGGGAGCCGGGACAGGACCTCCGGCACCAGGGTATGCCTCGTTCCTTTACCTGCGCATGGTCTCGATGCGTGTGCAGCCTGAGAAGAGTGCGGAATTCAGGTTCATTTTCGAAAACGAAGTCCTGCCCCAGCTCAGGAGCACTGCGGGCTGCCTGTACGTCTACCTGGTGGAGAATGTCGAGCAGAAGGACGAGTGGCTCTCCGTGAGCGTTTGGAACTCGAAAGAAGATGCCGATCACTATGAGCAGAGCGGAGTATTCGACAGGCTCAGAGCCAAACTGGAACACACATTCTCCTCGCTTTTTCAGTGGAAGGTCGGTCTCGACAAGCAACTCGGCAAGCAGGCGGTCACCACAGAAGACGTGTCGGTAAGCGGCTACACTGTTGTGGTGGGAAAGTCATTCGAGTGACGGGCAGGCGGACTCGACCTCGGGCCGGTGCGTTTCATGACGATCCAGGACGTGTTGGGAAAAGCGCCGGTACTCGAAAACTCTAAACAGACAACGTAGCGAGAGGATCACACCATGGCTTCCTCCACTCTCATGATCGGCTCCGCGATGCCGGGGTTTGATTCCCTGCGGGGCGTTGACGGGAAGATCTACAGCGCGGAAGATTTTGCCGGTGCACAAGCCCTCGTGGTGGTCTTTTCCTGCAACCACTGTCCGTATGTTCAGGCCTATGAGGACCGGATGATCGGCTTCCAGTCTGTCTACGGACCGGAGGGGGTGCAGCTTGTTGCCATCAACGCGAATGAAACCATTCACTATCCGGAGGACAACTTCGAAGCGATGGTGGAGCGGGCGAAACGGAAAGCGTTCAATTTTCCCTATCTGCGGGATGAGGATCAGAAGGTTGCCGAAGCGTTCGGGGCCACCCACACACCGGAGTTTTTCCTCTTTGCCCGTGCGCCGGGAGATCCTGTTCCCCGGCTGCGGTACCACGGCAAGATGGACGATAACTACCAGAAACCTGAAGCGGTACAGCGTGCGTATCTCAAGGAGGCAGTCGATGCTCTTCTCTCCGGCAAGTCCGTTGCAGAGCCGGAGACGCATTCGATCGGGTGCACGATCAAATGGAGATAGGGAAAGGAGTATCGCGCGCGGCTGGACCGTTGGCCGCTTTACAGCGGGACGTCATCGCGTGCCGGACGTGTACCAGGCTTGTCCGCTGGCGTGAAAAAGTAGCGAACGAGAAGGTTAGAAGGTTCGTCGATCAGGAATACTGGGGAAAGCCGATTCCCGGGTTCGGGGATCCGGCCGCCCGGCTGCTCCTGGTCGGGCTTGCGCCTGCTGCGCACGGAGGGAATCGGACGGGGAGGATGTTTACCGGGGACGAAAGTGGCAACTGGCTCTTCCATGCTCTCCACCGAGCCGGGTTCGCCAATCAGTCTGCCTCCGTCAACCGTTACGACGGCCTTCGGCTGAGCGACTGCTACATTACCGCCGCGCTCCGGTGCGCACCGCCGATGAACAAACCCACGGTTCGCGAAATTGCCGCCTGCCGGCACTATCTGGATCAGGAAATAGATCTGCTGGGGAACGTGAAGGTGGTCATCGGTCTCGGTAAGATCGGGTTCAACGCCGCCCTGGATGCCTTTCGTCGGGCCGGCAGAATCACGTACGAAAGGAAGCCCGCGTTCGGTCACGGGGCCACGCATCACTTTGGGGGTCTTACCTTCATCGCCTCCTATCACCCCAGCCAGCAGAATACGTTCACGGGGAGGTTGACGCGGCCGATGTTCGACCGGGTCTTCCGGAACGCCCGGCGGGAGCTCAACTCACCAGCCGTATCCTGAAGGTCGTCCCCGATCCGGGCGCACTCTGCTTCACGTAGAGCTTCCCTTTGTGGTAGTCCTCAATAATCCGCTTGGAGAGGCTGAGCCCGAGTCCCCATCCCCGCTTCTTTGTACTGTAGCCCGGGCGAAAGATCTCTTTGTGAAACTTGGGGTCAATGCCTTTGCCCGTGTCCGAGACGTCAATCGTTATGCGTCTCCCGCTCTGGGAAATGGCGAATGAAATCTTCCCCGTCGGATCTTCCATGGCGTCCAGGGCGTTCTTCATCAGGTTCTCTATCACCCATTCGAACAGCTCCCGATTGATCCGTGCGGGGAATTCGCCCGGTGTTTCCAGGACCAGGTCGATCTTCTTCCCCGTTCTGGGGATTCTCCGTCCGATGTAACTCATCACTCCCTCAATGACGGCGGCGATGTTCTCTTGCTTGAGATCAGGCTTCGAACCGATTTTCGAAAAGCGGGCCGCTACCTTGTTCAGCCGTTCGACGTCATGGCTCATCTCCTGCAACGTCTCCGGCACCCCGGGGTCGCCCGGTGGGGCGCCCTTGAGCCGTTCCAGCCATCCCATGAGGCTCGAGAGTGGCGTCCCCAGCTGATGGGCGGTTTCTTTCGCCATGCCGACCCAGATGTTGCTCTGCTCGCTTCGCTTGATGTAGCTGAACCCGACATAGGCGATCGCCAGGATGATGAATGCAATGGCGAGTTCGCTCACCGGAAGCCAGCGAAGCTGCCGGATGATTCCGGATTCTCCGTAATGAACAATATTGATTACCAGCGAATCGCTCGCGAGAATCTTGATTGGCCTGTTGCTGGAATCCATTTCCGCGATCGTGCGACGGAAGAACTGGGTCTTTTCCTCCTCCGAAAATGCCGTTGTGTCGGCGTCCAGGTTCTTCGCGTACAGCCGGTTGTTGTTGGGGTCGGTCAGGATGATCGGGAAATCGATGGCCTGGATGACTTCGAACTCGAATCCGAAGTCGCCCGTCTGCGAGGTGTTGTTCGCTACGAATTCCAGCGAGCGGGCGTAGAGGGCGACCACTTCCCGCTCGCGCTGGAGCAATTGGTCGGTGATCTTGCCGGAATAGAGAAGAATGCCGATGACAAAGAGGGAAGCGAGAACGAGAAGGAGAATCTTAAAATTCCCCGTGCCTCCAATGGGAAGGCCTGTAGTCGGTCCATTCATGGCGGTGTGCTGGGAGTGAGCCGGTTCAGGAGACGATAATGGACTGGTCGCGCCGCGGGCCGACGGACACAAGCCAGAGTTGTGTGCCGGTCAGCTGCGCCAGGGCCTCAACATAGCGACGCGCCTTTGGCGGAAGGTCTGTATAGGCTGTAATCCCGGAGAGAGGTCTGTTCCACCCCTCGAAGGACTGGTAGATGGGGGTGATGCGGTCGAGCGACGCGACGTCCGTAGGAAACGTCTTCAGCCGCCGGCCATTGACCTCGTACCCTATACACACCCGGATTTCGTCGAAGGTGTCCAAAACGTCGAGCTTGGTGATTGCCAGCCGCTGGAGGCCGTTGACCATGGCGGAGTACCTCATGGCGACGGCATCGAACCAGCCGCAGCGGCGCGGTCGGCCGGTGGTTGCACCGAATTCATGTCCGGTGGTCCGAAGGCGCTCGCCGGTCGGGTTGTCCTGTTCGGTCGGGAACGGCCCGTTGCCAACCCTGGTGCAGTACGCCTTGGCAATTCCTACAATGGAGTCCACGGCGGTTGGAGGTATTCCAAGGCCGGTGCACGCTCCTCCCGATGTCGGGTTGGACGATGTGACGTACGGGTAGGTTCCGTGGTCGACGTCCAGCAATGCCCCCTGCGCACCTTCGGCGATGATTCTCTTGCCGCTCTGGAGCGCCTGGTTGAGATAGAGGCAGGTGTCGGTAACGTACTCATCGATCTGTTTGTCGAATTCCTGGTACTCGTGAATCAGGGCGTCTACGTCGATCTTGGTCTCGCCGTAGACCTTTGTCAGGATCTGGTTCTTTTCCTCGAGGTTGGTCGTGATCTTCTTGGCCAGTACGTCGCGGTCGAGCAGGTCCACGATCCGGATTCCTATACGCATGAACTTGTCGATGTATGAAGGTCCGATGCCCCGGCCGGTCGTTCCGATTTTGCTCGCCGTCTGCACCTCTCTGATCACATCGAGCTGTTTGTGGTACGGCATGATCAGGTGCGCGTTATGGCTGATGAGCAGACGTCCGGTGATGTTGATCCCGACAGACCGCAGTTGCTCGATCTCGCTCAGCAGGGCGGTGGGGTCGATCACCACGCCGTTTCCGATGACGCACGTGATATGCTCATGGAACATTCCGGAAGGAATCAGGTGCAGGACGTACTGTTTGTCGCCGATGCAGACGGTGTGGCCTGCGTTGGCGCCCCCCTGATAGCGGGCAACGATGTGGGCGTGCTCGGAGAGCATGTCCACGACTTTCCCTTTTCCCTCGTCGCCCCACTGGGCGCCGACAATGATCTGGACTGGCATGGCAGTGTTCCGGCTGAAAGAGCTTTGCGGTGCCGGGAAGGCACAAAAAAACTCCGACGCTTCCTTCGGGAAAGGTCGGAGTTTCAGCTTACAGAAGCAATTACTTCTTCACGCTGGCAACCGCGTCGTCGACCGTGGGATACGTCTCGAAGACCGATTCGAGCTTTGTAATGCGGATGAGTCCCAGGATCTTCTCAGACGCGCCGGCGATTTTCAGGCTTCCTCCCGAGCTCCGCATCGTCGTGACGCCGCCGATGAGAAGTCCGAGGCCGGAGCTGTTGATGAACTGTACCCCGGTGAGATCGAGCACGACGTGCTTCCTTCCTTCTGCGAGCAGGCTGTGCAGCTGTCCGTTGAGGGTTGACGCGTCCGGTCCCCCCATCAGGTTCCCCTGCAGGGTAATCACCGTGACCGCGCCGCTCTGTGTTGTCTGGAATTTCATGGCGTCGCCTCGTTAGTCGATGAGCTGCGCCTTCGCCTTTCCGCGGGTGACCCACTCGAGCGCGACGGCACTTGCGATGTAGATTGAGGAGTATGTGCCTGTGATGATGCCGACCGTCAGAGCAAAGGCGAACCCCCGGTTCACCTCGCCGCCGAAGGTCAACAACACGGCAAGGACGATGAAAATCGTACCCGACGTGATGATGGTGCGGCTCAGCGTTTCGTTCAGGCTCTTGTTCATGAGCTGCTGCAGCGGCATTGTCTTGAAGATCTTCTGGTTCTCCCGGATACGGTCGAAGATAACGACCGTGTCGTTG
>DAIUKN010000003.1:0-27028 GCA_036848195.1 Bacteroidota bacterium | reverse complement strand
TCTTTGTCAATTTTGCACCGCTCCTGATCTTTGTCCTGACTCCCATGGTCACGGCTCTACCAGCAAGCGGGACACGTACACCATGATGATCGCCGGGACGCTCGTCATGGCGGCTCCTACGTTTCTTCTCTCTTTCGGACCAAATATCTACACACTCTTTGCCTTTCTCATTATTATGACGGTGGGGGAGGCAATGTGGTCTCCACGCTTCCTGCAGTGGGTTGCGGAGATCGCTCCCAAAGAAATGACGGGAATCTACATGGGCATCGGTCAGTTCCCCTGGTTCCTTACGAAGGTGGTGACCAGTCTCTACTCGGGATGGTTTCTTATGAACTACTGTCCGGCCGGAGTTCCGCCGGCCGAGCTACACACAGAAATGATGTGGTTCATCTACGGTCTCATTGCCATTCTGACTCCCGCGGGCCTCTTCCTGGCCAAAGGGTGGATGGTCAAGGGGTTCAAGGAAAAACATCTGGCGAAGGAGTCATGATTGTACGAATGCTGATCTTCTTCGGGATGGTGTTCTCCGCAATCCCGCCTTCCGGACAGGATCTCCGGACAGAATCCGACCGCATCCTCGGTGAATGGACAACCGCCGAGGGAAAGGCGAAAGTGCTCATCACCAGGTGCGACAGTCTCTACTGCGGGAAGATTGTCTGGTTGAGAGACTCTCTGAAGAACGGGAGTCCCGTCGTGGATTCGAAGAACACGGATCCGAAGCTGAGAGACACGCCCGTTCTCGGGATGACCATCCTGCGAGGGTTTCAGTACGACGGAGACGGGGAGTATGGGGGAGGAAAGGTGTATGATCCTGAAAGCGGCGATACGTACAGTGGGAGGTTGCAGTTGGTCGATGCAAAGAGACTCGAACTGCGTGGCTACGTGTTGATTCCTCTCTTCGGAAGAACGGAAACATGGATACGGTAACCGGTTGCCCGTTTCATCCCGGCGGCTGACGCCGGGAATTGGCGTTACGGACGACTCACGGCATCCGCAACACCTTCGCCCCCCGTATCACGCGCGATTTCAGCTCCCGAATTGCCCGGTTTGCCTCGGCCAGCGGGTATTCCTGGATCTCAGGCCGTAGAGGAATCTCCGCCGCCAGCCTGAGAAACTCCTCCACATCCCTCCGCGTCACGTTGGCGACGCTCTTGATCTCCTTCTCCATCCAGAGGTGTTCGGAATAGTCGAGGCGAAGGAGCGCCTGCTTGTCGGCCTCCTCCTTTCTGATGGCGTTGATGATGAGCCGCCCGCCGGGCTCCAGATTCTCCAGCGCGTCCACAATGGGCCGCCAGACCGGCGTGGTATCGATGATGCAGTGCAGGGGCTCGGGCGCTCTTTCGCCGCTGTCGCCCGTCCATGACGCGCCGAGTTCCAGGGCAAAGGCTCGTTCCGCCGGACTTCGCGCAAAGACAAAGACCTTAGAGCGTGAAAACCGGTGGCGGACCATTTTCAGAACGAGATGCGCTGAAGCGCCGAAGCCGGTGAGGCCGAGCGTCTGTCCGTCCAGGAGTCCAGAGAGCCTGAGGGAGCGGTACCCGATCGCGCCGGCACAGAGAAGCGGTGCCGCCTCCCCATCGGTGAAACCTGAAGGGATTGCGTAGGCGAATTCCTCCCGCACGGTCATAAATTCTGCGTAGCCTCCGTTGACATCCCTCCCTGTAGCGCGGAATTCAGGGCAGAGATTCTCGTTCCCACCGCGGCACGAAGCGCAATTCCCGCACGACGAAAAAATCCAGGCGACGCCCACCCGGTCGCCAGCCCGGAATCGGGTTACACGGTCTCCGGTGCTCTGGACGCGACCGACGACCTGGTGACCGGGGATGACGGGAAGCCGGGGCGGTGGTGTTCGACCCTCGATTTCATCAATCTCGGTGTGGCAGACGCCGCACGCGGAGACTTCGATCAGGAGCTCACGGGGACCTGGGAGAGGGACGGCCAACTCCTGCAACTCCAGTGGCTTAGAAGAATCCCCGAGAGGGGCGATCTGCCGCAGAACCATCGCTTGCATGATTGCCTTTCTTGCTGTTGCACCTTCGTGATCTTGCAGGGCCCGCTCTGTTTACCGGGCCATTTCGAGTACCAGGTCAACCGTGGTGGGATTGCCTCGCGTCTTGATTGCGGCGGCTTTCTGAACGGAGTCAGTTGAATAACTCATCATGAGGGTCTCTCCCGGGGTGGGGCAGGAGCAGAGTGCGAGGGGACGCATGATGTGGTGTCCTCTGCTCGTGAGACTTCGTCAGCGGCCAGCTGCTCCCCGCTTGTAACTCACGGATGAGCAGGGATGATCCGAATGGACCGGACCAGACTGTCAAGTTTTGCGAGGTCAGGTGTGAAATCCGACTCGCGGAGAGTGTCGAGAATGCGTGCCGCCTCCGACGGCTGCGCGACCGGAGGGACTTCCCGCACGGCCGCGGGATAATAGAGGCACACCAGATACTTCCCGTCGCGTGTTAAACCCTGGAAAGCGTAGAAGAGACTGTCGCCGGTCCGCGCGTCCAGCTCACGGGCCCGGCTCCCTACAAACCGGATACCTTCTCCGCCTCTGAATTCCAGGTATCGGATTTGCGAGTGAAAGAGCTCTGGAGTGTCGGTTGCGGGGAAGAGGGGGATTGACTCGGCAACTGAAAGCGGCCGATCCCTGATCCTGCCCGCAAGTGCGCGGACCCTCTTTTCGAATTCCATCCGCTCAACGCCGAAAAAGAGACCGGTATACGATACGACAGGGTAAATCAGAATCTGACGCTCCCGTGGATCCACCTGGTTCGCGAGGCGGTCGTTGTCGAAGGTGAACCGGAGGTGTTCCGGTTCGCCGTCCATAAACGGCGGAGTGTCAGGGTCGCCGAGGGCCAACGGCACAACCTCCCCGCGGAGGCGGGATCCAAGTCCCTGAAGCTGACACGATACCTGCTCCGGTTTGAGGTCCAGCGGTTCCTGAGGCCCCGGGGGACGCCGCGGCTTCTTGCAGGCGGGCAGAAGCACGATGAAGGCGAGGATGAGCAGCATCGTCTTGTACATAGGGCCGCCCCATCGACAGAAATCGGTCCATCGCACGGCGAAGGTGCGCAATGAGTTCTGGAACATCCTCCGTGATACATCGGTCAGCCCGCCGGAGAATGTACAGATGCGCCGGATGTTGTGCTACGCTTCTTTCTTCTTGAAGAGCCGGTACACCCATAGGAGCAGGACGGCGCCCAGCACGGCAGCAATCAGTCCCGCCCCCTGGCCCTCCTCGTACCAGCCTACAAACTTGCCGAGGTACGTGGCGACCAGCGACCCCGCGATGCCGAGCAATGTGGTGATGATGAACCCGCCCGGGTCTTTCCCCGGCATGACGAATTTTGCGATAGCACCTGCAACAAAACCGATGAGAATAGTCCAAAGAAGGCCCATGTCATTTTCTCCCGTTCGTGTCTATGAGGTCGATGTGCGCTGTCTTCCAAACAACAAACGGCCAGTCGAGCGGAACACCAAGTAGATGCCGGTTGCGATCATGATGATGCAGATGACTGGAACGAAAAGCGCGAGAAGGGACGTTGCGACCGAGCCGAACAGCTCAGCCGTGGAAACAACGGGGTTTCCCAGCCCCCCCGTCAGGGCCGTGGATTTTATCCGTGCCAGGACCGTCGTCCCCTGGACGAGCCCGGCGATCCCGCCGCCGCCGATCAAAGCAAGAACCCACTTGAACAGGGGAGAGATGTCCGTGAAGGCCGAGGCACTGGCCACGATGCCTGCGACCACGGCCGCCGGGGTGGCAACGGTGTCCAGGAGATGTCCGAGCCAAGGGATGTAGTACGCAAGGACTTCAACGACAGTGGCGGTCCCGAACGCAATGAGGGCGGGAAGTGTTCCGATCCACTCAAAACCTGATGAAAGCGTCATATTCCCGGTATATGCCGCGATGCTCATGATCAGCAGGGGAACGAAAACACGGAAGCCACATGCGGCACTGAGCCCGATTCCGAGGGCAATGCTGAGGGCTGTATCCACAATGGTTCTCCTTTCTCGCGGCAGAAAAGGCGTCCAGGGATGTTGCTGCCGCGGATCTGCCAGAGCGTTTGCGAGGCCTGCCCGGCACCGTAAGTATCGAAAAGTTCCTTGCGAGAATCAAGATGCCGGGAGAACGGGCTCCTGACCTGACGGGACCGCAGATCTTCTCTTGATGAGCCATTGCAATAACGAGAAAAACATGTAACTTGAGTCTGACCAATTCGGACGATCCCCGGGGCGGCCAGTTGATCGTAGTTGGAGCCGGGCCCGGGCGGCTTGTGCGTACGACCATTGCGAAGAATAACTCTCACCACTATGGAGGAGGAATCATGGCACCATACCCAGATAACGACGGTCCGGTAGATTTTTCGGACGTCACAAGCGGCGCGAGCACGTCCGGCGAACCCCGGACGTACGTTGTCAAGAAAGGAGATTCACTCTCGAAGATCGCGAAGCAGTTCTATGGCGATGCGAAGCAGTGGAAGAAGATCTTCGAAGCGAACAGAGACAAGATTTCGAATCCCGATCTCATTCGGCCGGGACAGGAACTGGCGATCCCCGACTAACTCTCACCCACTTTGATGGAGAAGACCATGATGGCACAACGAGTTCTTTTCTCTGTTCTCTTATTCGGGCTCATCCTTGCAGTGGCCGTGTCCGGTTGCGGAAAGAAGGAAGAGCCGAAACCCCCAGTTCAACAGCCGGTGCAGGCGGCCCCGCCACCTGCGCCCTCCGTGGCATCTGTGACCCTTGCAAAGGGAGTGAACATTGCCTGGGACGCGGTGAATCCCGGGACGCAGTTCAAACCTTCCGACCGCATCAATGTCCTCGTGAAGACGGAAAATGTCGTAGCCGGAAACCTGTTGGGGGTGCGCTGGCAGTATCTGAAGACCAATCAGCTGGTGAAAGCGGATTCAATCGCGCTGAAACAGAACGGGCCAAACAGCTCTTCATTCTTTATCGAGCGAGCGAAAGGACTGCCGCCAGGTGAGTACCGTGTGGATGTATACCTGAACGGGGCGATGGGGAAATCGGCGGGGTTCAGCGTCGCACCATAGCCATTCAGCGCTCTGCAGCGAAAAGGAGAGGCGGATAGCCTGTCTTTTTTTCTCCCCCGCTACCTCCTGTCACGTCCCCGCTCCGGTCACCATACGGAGCGCGCTCCCGGACGCCGGCGCGGTCATGGTGTCCCGTGCCGTCCCCGGTACCAGTTGAGAGTTTTGCGTATTGCTTCGCGAAGCGGCGTTGCGTGATTGCCGAAGGTCCGGCTGAATTTGCTACTATCGACGATGAACGGCTTCTGGAACTCGTACATCATTTCCTTCATCTCGCGCACTGCGGGAATGAAGAAGCCGATCATCCGCATCATCGTCGGGCTCATTGAGGTCACGTTTGGCTTCTGACGTACCTCCTCGAAGATCATCGTCACAAGCGTCCGCGTGCTGACGGTTTCGGCGTTGGGGATGTGCCAGACCTGGCCCAGGGCTTCATCCCGTTCACCAAGGATGACAAGCGCTTTGCCGAAGTCCTCGATGAATGTGTACGTATGTGGAAGGTCGATGTCCCCGAAAGCAAAGACGCGCTTGCCGGCGAGCGCCGGGACAAACGTCCGTTCCCCGAGTGCCGAGCTGAGGACATGCGGTCCAAAAAAGTCCGAACCGCGCCCGATCGCGACGCGGAGCCGTCCTTTCGCATGGGCCTCGAGCAGGTCTTGGGCCATTGCGGCGCGTGTGCGGCCCTTCCGGGTTAGGGCAGCCAAGGGGAGGTCTTCGCGGATTGGACCATCGACCTCCCCGTACATATAGAGGTTTTCCGCTGACACGAGTTTGGCACGTGCGGCGGCAGCCCCTTCGACGATAGAGGCCTGAAGGGGGGGGAACCTTTGGACCCATTCATGATAGGGAGGTGCCGCGCACTGGTAGACCACCGCCGCGTTCGCACAAGCCATGATCGTGGTTTTCGTCGAGAAGGCATCGCCCCGAATCACTTCGATGCCGGCAGGAACGTCCGCCTCACCGCTTCGGTTGACCATGCGCACGCGCTTGCCGGAGGCAAACAGCTCCCGGGCGACCGCCCTCCCAAGCGGACCGGTTCCGAATACAACGTGTAATTGCTGCTCGCCCATGACTGCCGGTCCTACTTCTCGAGAAGTTTTGCCTGGGCTTCAGCAAGTTCCATCCGCCGTTCTACGACGTCCCGCTGGCGCGACAGTGCCCGCTCTTCCTTCTTCAGTTTCTGAACCTCGGATTCCAGGACGCTGGTTTCGTACTCGCGGATAACCTGATCAGCGGCGGCCAAGGCGGTTTTGCTGGCGCCGGTTTGCGCAGCCCGATCGCGACGCTTCTTTGCCAGCTCAGTTTCCCGAGAGTACATATCCTCCGCCGCCTGGGCATAGTCCTGAGTGGCCTCTGCAGCATCCGCTTCCGCCGAGCGCATGTCTCTTCGCCGTTTGAGAAGGTCCCGAATCTTTTCGACGCCGGCAATCTGTGCCTTCAGCGCTGTCACGTCCGCCTCCCGCTTCTCCTTGTCTGCGACATCCATCCGCGACTCGAGGATGTCGATTTCCTTTCCTTTGAGTTCGATCTGCGCCTCGATCTTTCGAACCTGTTCTTTCGCTTCTTCAAGCCGCAGTTTTGCGCGGACATTCTGGGACTCAAGCATTTCGATGTCCTTCTTGATCTCGTCGTTCGGCCGGAGAGGCACGATGACGGAGAAGGTGTCCACTGGCGTAACGACGCCCGAGCCCTGGGAGAGCGCACTCCCGGCTGCGAACACGGCGAGACCAATGACCAGTAGTCCCGGTTTTGAGAACCGATAGAGAATCGTTTCCATGGATGGATCTCCTCAGCAATATGATAATCGGTGATTAAGATTCCATGCTGCCGAACCGGCGCTTGAACTCCCGTTCGCCCTCCTCAATCTCCGGTCTCGGCAGCTTTCCCCGGATGAGATCATCGTCGCTCCTGGCGAGGAGACGCCGGTAGAACAGGCACCCGGTTTCATAGAAACGCACGTCGAGCGCCAGAAGTTCATACAGCGCATTTTCTGCTTTGTCGAATCGACCAAGGGCTTCGTAGCAGGAAAAGAGTCTTGCCTGGCTCTCCGCGGAGAGGTCTCGTCCCCCCAGCAGGGCGACAGCCTCAAGGATCTGCTTTTCGTGTGCGGGATCCAGCGTATTGCCCGACATCAGCAAGGTATCCGTCAACAGGTCCAATGATGTCCGCGCCGATGCGGCAGCCTCTTCTCCCTCGCCTTGCTGCGAGAGAATGTCCGCCTCTTCCTTCAAGAGCACGCCGAGCACATATCTCTTCGGGACTGCCAGGCTCTGGTCCGACCCGAAAAGGCTCATGATCTGGGAGGCGGAGAGACTCCGGATCAGATTTCGGTCCACTCCAAGGAGTGACTTTTCGGTATTATCGATCTCCACGAGGGCTTGCGGGAATTCCTTCGCCCTTTTCAGGAAGAACAGCCGGGCCAGGAATGTTGCGAGCGAACCGATCATCCGCATGATGTAGTCGGTCTCGATCATCCATACCTCCGACGCTGGTGTGGCATTCGCCGGAAGGATCGCCTCGAGTCACTGTGGAAACCACTGCTGTGGGCCGGTTCTTTCCGTTGACTCTCCGGGCGAAGCCCGGATTGAATCGGTGCCGCTATTTCCTCTTGTTCTCTTTCTTGCTCCTGCGCTTTATGTCCATGCCATGCGCGCGCTTGTAGGTCTGGATGTCGACGAATCTCCCCTTGCTGTCGCGAACAGCATACAGTTTGGTTCCAGACACGCTTCGGTGTGTTGTTCGTTTGCGTTTTGCCATTGTCAGCTCCTTGATCGTTGCGTGAGGAGGTGTGTACATAAGGATGAGAGCGGTTGCTCGAACGATACGCATTCTCAAATATGAAATCAACCCGGTTTTGCTGGGGCGAACAGTGCCGCCACTGCTCCCGCCGGATCCTGAATGACGCAATAGCGTCCCTGCGCTCCCATGCTCCTGGGTCCGACAAGGATCTTTCCACCGAGTTCAATGCACCGGGCCGCGCTCTTCTCCAGATCTTCCACGGTAATATAGATGAGCCACTGGGGTGGGAGGTCTGCATTGACGCCCCGGGCGAAGCAGATTCCGGAGACTGCCATCCCGCTGGTACGTGCCGTCATGGCAAAATCGTCGTACCCGCTCATCCGAACCGGTGTGAAACCCCAGCCGACGACACCGGAGTAGAAATCCCTGATTGATGCGGCATCCTCCACGGTGAGGTCAACCCAGGTGATGGTGCCGGGCTCATTGTTGAGAGTCTCACTCATTCGTTGTCTCCCGGGATGTTGCAGGTGGGGGATGGAAGCCAGTTAAAAGCGCAAGTGCTTGACGGTCAGCCCATTGTTGATCAATTCGCTCAGGGAATCGACTCCGATCCGCAGGTGCACGTCCATAAACTCCCTCGTCACTTTCTGATCGCTTTCCGCCGTTTTCACGCCGTCGGGTATCATGGGCTGGTCCGAGACCAGAAGCAGTGCCCCCGTAGGGATCTTGTTGTAGAAGCCGGTAGTAAAGATGGTTGCCGTCTCCATGTCGATAGCCATGCAACGGATCTTCCGGAGATACTGCTTGAACTGATCGTCATGTTCCCAAACACGACGATTGGTGGTGTATACGGTCCCCGTCCAGTAGTCGCGGTTGTGGTTGCGGATGGTAGTGGAGAGGGCTTTCTGCAGGCTGAAGGCCGGAAGTGCCGGCACCTCCGCCGGGAAATAGTCGTTAGACGTTCCTTCGCCGCGGATGGCGGCGATCGGGAGGATCAGGTCGCCAATCCTGTTCTTTCGCTTCAGACCGCCGCACTTCCCGAGGAAGAGGACAGCTTTCGGATGGATGCTGCTGAGCAGGTCCATGACGGTGGCTGCGCTCGCACTCCCCATTCCAAAGTTAATGATGGTGATGCCGTTCGCCGTGGCGCTCGGCATCGGTCTGTCCTCTCCGTGCACAGGAACCTTGTGGAATGCGGCAAAGCGCTTCACGTAGGCGGCGAAATTCACCAGCAGGACATAGCGGGCGAACTCTTCCAGGCGGATGCCCGTGTAGCGGGGGAGCCAGTTGGCGACGATTTGTTCCTTGGTTTTCACGGGCGCCGGCTTCTTGTCTCCTGATACTCCATTGCCGCTTTCACGAATTCCCGGAAGAGCGGGTGAGCGTTTGTCGCACGGGATTTCAGTTCAGGGTGAAACTGGCCTGCCACGAACCAGGGATGATCCGGAAGCTCAATCATCTCAACCAGTCCGTTGTCCGGGCAGATGCCGCTGATCACCATCCCTTTCGCAACGAGCTGATCCTTGAACGCGTCGTTGACTTCATAGCGGTGCCGGTGGCGCTCGTGAATAAGATCGGTCTTATAGGCCTTGTGAGCCCGGGTTCCCTTTTCGATGCGACAGGGAAAAGAGCCGAGTCGCATGGTCCCGCCATATTCCTTGACTTTCTTCTGTTCCAGCATCAGGTCGATGACGTTTTGCTCGGTCTGTTTGAACTCCGTGCTGTTTGCTCGCTCGAGGCCGCACATGGTGCGGGAAAACTCAATGACCGCGCATTGAAGTCCGAGGCAGATCCCGAAGAAAGGAATGTTCTTTGTCCTGACGTACTGGACCGCAGTGATCTTGCCTTCGATGCCTCGTTCGCCGAAGCCGGGCGCAACGAGAAGTCCGGCCAATCCGCGCAAGTGCGCCTCGGGACCGTCGCGCTCGATATCTTCCGCGCGGATCCAGGTGAGATCCACGCCGACGTTGTTCGCCGCGCCGGCGTGCACGAAGGCTTCAGCGATGCTCTTGTAGGCATCCTTGTGGTCGGTGTACTTCCCGCAGACGCCGATTCTCACCCGCCCGGCGGGGTTCTTGACCCGGTCCACGAATTTCTTCCACTCGCGAAGATTCGGGCGGGGACAGGTGAGATCGAGTTTCTCGAGGATGATCTCGTCTACTTCCTGTTCGGCATACACAAGGGGCACTTCATAGATTGTGCTGACGTCGCGGCCGTCGACGACCGATTCGGGCTCGACATTCGTGAAGAGGGCGATCTTTTCACGAACGTCGTTGGACAAAGGCCTGTCCACGCGGCAAATGAGCATGTCGGGCTGGATCCCGAGCTCCAGGAGCGCCTTAACGCTATGTTGAGTCGGCTTGGTTTTGGTTTCGCCTGCGGAGGGAATGTAGGGAACAAGGGTCACATGGATCGCCATGGCATTCTTGGGACCCGCTTTGAACATGAATTGGCGCATAGCCTCGAGGAACGGGAGACTCTCGATGTCGCCGACCGTTCCGCCAACTTCGGTGATGACGACGTCGTATTCCCCGGTCTCGCCCAGCGCCTGGAACCGGCGTTTGATTTCGTCCGTGATATGAGGGATCACTTGCACGGTTGCGCCGAGATAGTCGCCACGCCGTTCCTTGCTGATGACCTCGTGGTAGATCTGGCCAGTGGTGGAATTGTTCTTGCGTGAGGTCGTGATGTCCAGGAATCGCTCGTAGTGCCCCAGATCCAGGTCCGTCTCCGCGCCATCATCGGTCACGTAGACCTCGCCGTGCTGGAATGGATTCATCGTGCCGGGGTCGACGTTCAAGTAGGGATCGAACTTCTGAATGGTCACCCGCAGTCCGCGGAGCTTCAACAGGAGTCCGATGGAGGCCGAAGCGATTCCTTTGCCGAGGGAGGAAACGACTCCGCCCGTCACGAATATGTATTTGGTGTGATGCCGCCGACGAGTCACGGTGTACCCCTTTAGTCTGCCATCTTCTTGCCGATCAACTGTTCCGGAACAACGATACCGCCGGACAGGACCAGCTTCAGGCCTTCTTCAATGGAAAGTGAGAGTTCAATTGCCTCCCGCTTGGGAATCAGCACGAGGAACCCCGATGTGGGGTTCGGAGGGTTGGGAATGTAGACGTTCAAAAACAGAATGGTTGTGCCGTCCGGGCCGTTAAACGACATCTCGTTGGTGACGAAGCCTATCGTATAGAGTCCCTTGCGGGGATATTCCGTCATCACGACGTGACGAAAGGTCTTCCCCTTCCCGCCAAGGACGAAAGCCCCCACCAGATCTTTCACCGCGGTATAGACCGAGCGGACAAAAGGGATCGAGGAGAGCACGCTTTCAAACCACCCGAAAAAGAGCCGCCCCACGAGGTTACGTGTCAAGAGACCGACCAGCAGAATAATCACGATCATCGACATCAGCCCGAGGCCCGGAATGGGCCTGCCGATGGCCTGTTCGAGAACCGGGGAAAGGATGCCGTCAACGGCGTTGAGCAGCGCCCTGAAGAACCAGAAGGTCAGGACGAGCGGAATGATAATGCCAACGCCGCGAAGAAAGGTCGTCCGAACCTGCGCGAGAAACGTCTTTTGAAATTGTCTCATCGGCGATGCTCAATGATTGCCCTGACACGTTCCAGATCTGCTGGAGTATCAACGGGCATGCTGTCGTGCTCGGTGATGACCGCCCTGATGCGCTCTCCGTATTCGAGGATGCGCAACTGTTCGAGTCTCTCGGCCACCTCGAGCGGTGTCTGCGGCATCCGTGCGTACTGGAGGAGAAATGTGCGCCGGAAGACGTACAGCCCAATGTGCTTGTAATAGGTATGCCGCTGCAGCCAATCCTCCGGCGCCGCATCACGTTGGCAGGGAATCGCCGACCGCGAGAAGTAGAGGCAGTACCCGTTCCGGTCCAGCACCACTTTCGGGATCCCCGGGTTGGTGAGATCCCCGCGGTTGTCGATCCTGCGCACGAGCGTGCCCGTCAGGAGAGCGGGATCGTCCCGGAGCGGCTTCACCGCCTGGTCGATCATCTCCGGAGCGATGAGCGGCTCGTCGCCCTGGACGTTGACGACAATGTCAGCGTCCGGCATTGTCCGCGCGACGAACGCGATCCGATCGGTGCCGCTTGGCAGTCCGACCGGCGTCATCGCGACCTCTCCGCCAAACGAATGAACCGCATCGGCGATCCGTTGATCGTCCGTTGCCACCACAACGCGGCTGACCAACGACGCCTTTGCCGTCCGCTCGACGACATGCTGGATCATCGGCTTGCCGGCGATCGGCGCGAGAGGCTTCCCGGGAAGTCGCTCCGATGCATACCGCGCAGGGATAATGGCGACGGTGTATGTGCCGGAGACCGTCATCGGTCCCCGATGACCTTGGGGACCTTGAAGAACTTCTCTGTTTTTGCCGGCGCATTCCGCAGTGCCTCGCTGCGCGGAATGCCCGGTTTCACGACGTCGTCCCGGAAAACGTTGCTGAGTTCGATGACATGCGACAAGGGCTCCACCGCATCGGTGTTAAGCCGGTTGAGCTGCTCCATGTACTGCAAAATATCGTTCAGCTGACCGGTCAGTCTCTGTTTCTCTTCTTCGGTAAACGACAGTCGCGCCAGCGCAGCCACGTGTTCGACATCCCTGATGCTGACAGACATTGATGGTGCTCCTTTCCTGTGCGGACAGGCCCCTCGGTCACACTTGATCGACGTAGTGATCCGCGATTGCCCCGTGCACCCGATCCATCAACCGCATCTCCTCCTCTTTCCCGCCGGAGGAGTTGACGGGAATCGGTGATTCCAGGACCAGTTCAATCAGCCCCGGTCGCACGCTGATCGAATGTTTCGAGAGAACCGTAAACGTCCCGTTGATCGTCAGCGGAACCACCGGAACGCCCGAACGGACAGCCAGGTTGAATGCGCCGCGCTTGAATGGCTGCAGCTTGCCGTCGAGTGTTCGCGTTCCCTCCGCGAACAGGAGGACAGACGCGCCGCGGCGGATCTTCCGCGCGGCGGTCTCGATGCTCTTCATCGCCTCCGCGCGGTTGGATCGGTCCATGGCAATGTAGCTTCCCCATTTCAATCCCCAACCGAAGACGGGGATGGCTTCGAGCTCCTTCTTATAGACGATCCGGATCTGGTCCGGGATGCTGGCCACGACCACCGGGATGTCAAATAGACTTGCGTGGTTCGAGACATACACGTAGGCCGCCCCGAAATCAAGCTTTTCCCGGCCTTTCACTGTTACACGAAGTCCACAGAGCATCAGCACTCCGCGGGCCCAGAGCCGCGCAAGGAAGTGGAAGACGCGTCCCTTGCGGAAATCCACCGGGAGCATGATGATCTCGAGAGCGGCCATGAAGATCGAGAATGCGCCCGCCACGATTACCCTGACAAACCCGAAAATCCGCGTCATCACCCGCCCATTGATTCCACGGTACGAATTCTCCGACCGATTGAAGGGTGACTGTACAACAGGAACTCCACCAGTGGATGGGGTTCCGGGTCGGCGAGGTTCATGTCCGCAAGTTTGCGCAATGCCGAGGAGAACGCGGCTGCATTACCCGTGGTCTCGACGGCATACGCATCCGCCTGCCGTTCATGCCGCCGCGATAGAAGGTTTCCGAGCGGTGCCGTAAACAGCCCGAAAAGAGAAAGCCATATCGCAAGGAGCGGCAGCGCTCCCAGATCCGTCAGCGAGGTGAACCCGAACATGGCCAGCGACCAGGCATGAAGCTGAGCCGTGATGAACAGACCAATGAACGTTGAGAGCGTGCCGATCACAATGCCAATGGTGATGTGGCGGTACCGGTAATGTCCGAGCTCGTGCGCGAAGACTGTTTCGATCTCGTCCTCGGTAAACTCCCGGAGAAGCGTGTCGCCCAGGATTATTCTCTTCGCCTTTCCCAGTCCGGTGAAGCCGGCGTTAGCCTTACGGGTGTTCTTGCTCAGGTTGAACGTGAAGATCCCTTGGATGGTCAGTCCGGCGCTCTCACTGAGACGGAGAATGCGATCCCTCATCGAACCCTCCGCGACAGGCGTGAAGGTGTAGAACAGGGGCATGATCAGCACCGGCGCGAGACGTGCGAGAATGACGCTGAGCAGCGTGAGCGCGGTGCCCACCGGCAGCCACCACAGGGTTCCGTACGTATCAAGAGAGAAGAAGAGCAGCATGACGATCGCGGCGGCAAGAGGAAGGGTCACGAGCAGTCCCTTCAACTGTTCCCATGCCCAGCGCCAGACGGACTGATTCGAGAGGTGGAACCGATGTTCGACAATGAAGCCCGAGACAAATGCGAGCGGAAGAGAGATACCGCCCTGTACGGTTCCCAGGGTGAGAGTGAAGAGGAACAACGCCGGGTATCGGCCTGCGAAGATGGAAGACGCCCAGGCGGCAAGGTCCCGTGAGTACCCTGAAACGACCAGAAGCACCATGAGGAGAAACGTCAGGGCCGATGACGTGATACCGATGGTGAGTTTGATCCGATTGTACGCTTTGGCCTGGCCGGGACTTGGGGGGGAGGTCACCGCTCACGATTTCAGCTGGTGTGGTCCACAGTGGTTTGTTCAAAGTACCAAAAACACCCCTGAAAATCAAGGATTCGTGGAAATGGGAAGCGTAACTCTGTAGCTTGTCAATCTTGAGAAGCAGACAGCGAAGTGATGGATCGCGTTGCTCCGGATTGTGCCAATCCGCTGCTGATTTGACCCCCGGGGAAAATAGCGGTACCTTGGCTTGTGGCACAGGCTTTGAACCCTTCGGGATACGGTATCCCGATTTCCTTCTCGCTCTTTCCACTGTCTATCCTACCATAAGGAGTTCCCGTCATGGCATTGATCCGTAAGCAGGATGCCCTTGACTATCACAGCACGGGTCGCCGCGGAAAAATTGAAGTCATCTCAACGAAACCGTGCGATACCCAGCGTGATCTGTCAATGGCGTACACGCCCGGCGTGGCCGAGCCGTGCCGCGAGATCGCGGCAAATCCGGCTGATGCATATAAATACACCGCAAAGGGAAATCTCGTCGCAGTGGTGAGTAACGGCACTGCGGTGCTTGGGCTCGGGGACATCGGCGCTCTGGCCGGCAAGCCGGTCATGGAAGGGAAAGGTGTGTTGTTCAAGCGCTTTGCTGATGTCGATGTGTTCGACATCGAGCTCGATACCCACGACGCCGATGAGATCATCAGAATCGTGAAGGCTCTTGAGCCCACCTTCGGCGGGATTAATCTCGAAGATATCAAGGCGCCGGAATGCTTCTATATTGAAGAAGAGCTGAAGAAGACCATGAAGATCCCGGTCTTCCACGATGACCAGCACGGTACGGCGATCATCTCGGGGGCGGGGCTGTTGAACGCGCTGGAGATTATCGGGAAGAAGATCGACGAAGTGAAGGTGGTTTTCAGCGGCGCCGGAGCCGCGGGGATTGCGTGTGCCAAGTTCTATCTGACGCTCGGCGTGAAGAAAGAAAACCTTGTCCTCGTTGACACGAAGGGAGTTGTCTACAAAGGCAGGAAAGAAGGGATGAACCCCTACAAGGAGTTCTTTGCAGTCGAGACAAAGGCGCGGACGCTTGCTGACGTCATGGTCGGGGCGGACGTGTTTGCCGGAGTCTCTGTCAAGGGCGTGTTGACCAAGGACATGGTCCGCACTATGGCAAAGAATCCGATCATCTTTGCAATGGCGAACCCCGATCCCGAGATCACGCCGGAAGATGCCCTCGAGGCCCGGAAGGACGTGCTGATAGCCACCGGCCGGTCCGATTATCCGAATCAGGTCAACAATGTCCTGGGATTCCCGTTCATCTTCCGCGGCGCACTGGACGTGATGGCGACGGCAATCAACGATGAGATGAAGCTGGCGGCGGCTCATGCGCTTGCCAAGCTGGCTAAAGAAGATGTTCCGGACTCCGTGATCAAAGCGTACGGTGGCGAAAAGATACGCTTCGGAAAGGACTACATCATTCCGAAACCGCTTGATCCGCGCGTCCTGCTGAGGGAGGCCCCGGCGGTTGCGGAGGCCGCGATGAAATCCGGCGTGGCCCGCAAGCCGATCGAGAACCTTGATGCCTACCGGGATGCTCTGGAAAGCCGGTTCGGGCGTTCAAAAGGGATGATGCGCATGGTGATCCACAAGGCGCAGCGTGCGCCGAAGCGGATCGTCTTCCCCGAGGGGACGGAAGAGAAGATCCTCCGGGCCAGCCAGATCGTGCTGGACGAAGAGATCGGAAAACCGATCCTCCTCGGCGACCAGCAGGTGATCCAGCAGAAGATCAAGATGCTCGATCTGGATCTCGACGGGGTGGAGATCATCAATCCTGAGTTCTCGCCGAAGTTCGACGAGTACATCAGCAAGTTCTATGATCTGCGGAAGAGAAACGGCGTAACGCGCTCGGATGCGCGGCACCAGGTGCGACGCTCGATCAACTACGCCATGATGATGGTCCACAGCGGCGACGCGGATGGGCTCGTCGGTGGCCTGACCCAGAACTACCCGGCGACGATCCGCCCGGCGTTGCAGATCATCAAAGCGCGCCCCGGCATCTCGACGATCGCGGGGCTCTATATGCTGGTCTTTAAGAATGATGTCCGGTTCATTACCGACGCGACGGTCAACTTTGACCCAAGCGCGGAACAGCTGGCCGATATTGCCATCATGGCGGCGGAAAGGGTGCGCAGCTTCGACATCGAGCCACGGATTGCGATGCTGTCGTTCAGCAATTTCGGCAGCACCGACCATCCGTCTGCGGCGAAGATGGCTCAGGCAGCGGAGCTCGTCAAACGCCGGGCACCAGACCTGATGGTGGATGGTGAAATGATGGCCGATACGGCCGTTTCGCCGGAGATCCTGGAATCGCTCTTCCCGTTCAGCTCGCTTAAAGGCGGCGCGAATCTCCTTGTCTGCCCGAACCTTGAGTCGGCGAACATCGCCTATAAGTTGCTGGTCAAGCTGGGTGGTGCGGAGCAAATCGGGCCGATCTTGCTTGGCATCCGGAAGCCGGTCTACGTGCTGATTCCCGGCAACGAAGTAGCCGATATCGTCAACGTTACTGCAATGGCGGTTCGCGACGCACAGGAACCCACCAATGGTGTGGCTGGGACTGCAAAGGTTCCCGAGCACGTGGTCGTGAGCCGGTAAGCGGACCATCCAGTGGATTTCGCACAGGCGGAAGAAGGCCTGCTGTCACCTGACAGCAGGCCTTTGCATTGGTGCAAGGGGGAACGATTCGACCCGCTGCCTTCAGGCCTCAGGCCTCTGTCTCCGATTCCGGATGATTGAAGCGATGATGGCAACCATGAGGATGACGGCGACAATGATCAACGAAGCGAGAATGGAAATGGGGAAGAAACCCGCGACAAGCATTTTCAGTCCGATGAAGATCAGGACCAGAGAAAGTCCATGGCTGACGTAATGGAATGAGTCCATAATGCCCGCAAGGAGGAAGTAGGTCGCGCGCAATCCCAGAATGGCAAAGACGTTCGATGAATAGACGATGAAAGGGTCTTGCGTAACGCCAAAGACCGCCGGGATTGAATCGACCGCGAAGACGATGTCGGTCGTCTCTACAGTGATGAGAACGAGGAAGAGCGGTGTCAGGAAGAGCCTCCCGTCCTTCCGGAGGAAGAACTTGGGTGATTCATATCCTGAGGAGACAGGGAAGAATCTCCGTGTCATGCGAATGAAGATATTTCGGTCCGGGTGCACCTCGATATTTTTCTCCATCATCATCTTCCAGCCGCTGATGATCAGGATCCCTCCGAAGATGTAGAGAATCCACTCAAAGTGGATGATCAGCGCAGTCCCGGCGGCGATGAAAATTGATCTGGTGATGAGCGCCCCGACGACTCCCCAGAAGAGGGCCTTGTGGTGGTACTGTGCCGGGACGCCGAAGTACGAAAAGATGATGACGAAGACAAAGATGTTGTCGAACGACAGGGCCCGTTCGATAAGGTATCCGGTAAGGAACTCCAGCCCCTTCGTCGTCCCCGCAACAACGAAGACCCCGGTGTTAAAGGCGAGCGCCAGGACCGTCCAGACGACACTCCAGACAACGGCCTCCTTCAGAGTAATAGTGTGCGCCTTCCGGTTGAAGACCCCAAGGTCCAGTGCGAGCATCGCCAGGATGAAGGCATTGAAGAGAAAGAAGAGCAGGAGTTCGTTGGATGCCACAGGGTCTCCAATTGCTATTGCTCGAGTTTTTCGGTCGTCCAGGAAACAACGTCGGCCAGGCTTTGTTCGCCGATCTGGTGTGCCATCGGATACTCCCGGTAGGTCACCCGGGCATTTGACGTACGGAAGAGGTCCCGCGCACGATGGGCCATCTTGACCGGAATGACCGGGTCGAGAGTTCCATGCGCGATGAAGAAGTCGGTCCCGGCAAGATCATGCCAGCGGTACGTGAGGAATGTTCCCTCGGGAAGATACCCGCTGTTGGCGCAGACTCCGCGAATCAGCTCGGGGTGAGTCAATCCCAGGGTGTAGGACATGACCGTCCCCATGCTGAACCCGAACAGGAAAACCCGTCCTGTGTCAACCGGATATCCCTTGATAACATCCTGCAGAAACGTGAGGAGTCTCTCGTAGCTGTTGCGAAACATCGTGGGCTCGGGTGCCCCGTTTTCGCCGACATCGTACCACGTGTATCCACCTCCCGCGGAAAAAGGATACGGTGCCCGCGCGCTGACAATGAGAAACCTGTCGTCGAGCGAAGACGCAAGTCCCAGAAGGTCCTCCTCATCGGCACCGCGCCCGTGGAGCATGATGAGTACCGGATGGCGGGATGAGGATTGGTTCTCGGGGAGGAGAAGGCGGTGCACCAGAGATGTTGCAATGTGCTTGATGTCAGGGCTCCTCTTCGCCGGCCGCGAACAGGGGTTTGTAGGCGGCTTCATCGTGATCGCTGAACACGACGAATCGAACCTCCTGAATCTCCGGATGTTTCTGTACGAAGGCGGCCACGGTGTCAAAAGCGATGCGGGCCGCGCGCTCGATGGGGAAGCCGTAGATGCCGGTGCTTATGGAGGGAAAGGCAAGAGATGAGACGCTGTGTTCCAGCGCGAGACGGAGGGAGTTCTCATAGGCGCTGCGCAGAAGTGCCTCCTCGTTGTGTGCTCCGCCCCGCCAGATGGGCCCCACGGCGTGAATGACAAATCGGGCTCTCAGATGGCCGCCGCCGGTGATAACGGCCTCGCCGGTGGGACATTCTCCCTGCTTCTGCCGGATTCGCTTGCACTCTTCGAGAATCTTGGTTCCGCCGGCGCGATGGATGGCTCCATCGACGCCTCCACCGCCCAGCAGGCTGGAGTTTGCCGCATTGACAATGGCATCGGTATCCTGGATCGTGATATCGCTTCGAACCAGTGTGAGGATCGCCGTTCCGATATGGATATGCCGGCTCACGATGGCATCAATCTACGGAATGGTGGTTGACGAAGCAACTGGATCAGGCGTCTGCTAATCTTCGGGTCTTTCCCCGGCAGGGGCCATCTTTACAAGCCGTGGAATAAACGTCGCAATCGGCCTGGCGAGGTCGCGCTGGGCATTCATCACGGCGTCGATGTCTTTGTACGCCCACGGCACCTCATCGAGTCCCGCTGAAATAAGAACTACCCCGCGCTCTTCCAGGTACGTCCGCGTTTCCTTCCAGGTGTACCGCTTGAGGGCCGCGGTGCGCGACATCCGGCGCCCTGCGCCGTGTGCCGCCGAGCTGAGAGAGGCGGGATTGCCTAAACCTTCAACAAGGTAGCCCGGTGATGCCATCGAACCCGGGATGATGCCGAGGGTTCCCCGTTCTGCGGGCGTCGCTCCTTTGCGATGCACAATGACATTTCGTCCCCGGTGTACTTCACGCCAGGCGAAATTGTGGTGATTTTCGATCTGCTTCAATACGGGATGCCCCAGGTACTCGACGAGAGAGGCGTGGATCACGTGGTGGTTTGCCGAAGCGTAGTTGCCCATCAACTCCATCGCGGCCCAGTATTCCTGGCCATCGCCATCCATGTCGAGCCATGCGAGATTCCTGGCAGCCCCTTCAAGTTCCGGGTGGTGGGATCGTGCGACGCGCGTGTAATGTGCGGCAACCTGTGCACCGGGGTTGCGGCTGCCGCTGTGGGAGAGGAGCGCGAGATAGGAACCGGGCTGAATTCCGGCGGCAGTTGCGCTGAAAGTGATTGCGCCGAACTCTACGAAGTGATTCCCCGATCCCGAAGTACCGAGCTGTCGATGTGCCTTGTCTTTCAATGCGTGCGTGACCGGGGTGATGCTCCAGTTCTCGTCCATCACCGCATGGTTCCTCCGCTCTTTCCATTCGGCGCCGACGCCGAACCTCGTGTTCTTCTCGATTGCCCCCCTGTAGAATTCTCTTCCGGACTGGAGGACGTCCGGTGGGAGGTCGAAGATCGTCATCATCATCCGGCAGGCGATATCCACGCCGACGCCGTACGGTATGACAGCGTTGTCGGTTGCCAGGACTCCGCCGATGGGAAGGCCGTAGCCGACATGAGCGTCGGGCATAAGGGCGCCGGCAACAGCAATGGGGAGTTTGATCGCAGCATCCATCTGGGCTACGGCCTCGCTATCGATGTCGGTCCCCCAGGTTTTGTAGGAAGGCTCTTGCATCGGCGGGGTGTTTCTCAGCTTCGTGGTCCTGCGCGTAGCACCGCTTCGGAGGCGGAATCTGCGAACTGTTCGAAATTCTTCCTGAATGCATCGGCGAGCTGGCGCGCCTTGGCGTCGTAGGCGCTCTTGTCCACCCACGTGTCGCGCGGGTTCAGGACGTCTGACGGTACCTCCGGGCAGGAGGAGGGGATGTTGAGCCCGAAGAGAGGATCGGATACCATGGGAGCAGTTGGGAGGTTCCCATCCAGGGCAGCCCGAATCATGGCGCGCGTATGGGCGATCTTCATCCGGGATCCGACACCGAACGGTCCGCCGCTCCAGCCGGTGTTGACAAGCCAGCAGTCGACGTGATGCCGGGCGATTTTCGCACCGAGCAGCGATGCATAGACAGGGGGTGCCAACGGCATGAACGGGGCGCCGAAACAAGTGCTGAACGTCGTCTGGGGCTCGGCCCCCACACCCTTCTCGGTTCCCGCGACCTTCGCCGTGTACCCGGAAAGGAAGTGATACATCGCCTGTTCGGGGGTCAGTTTCGCGATGGGAGGCATGACGCCGAACGCATCGCACGTCAGCATGATGATGTTCTTCGGATGAGCACCCAACCCCGACCGGACAACGTTTTTGATGTGCGAGAGCGGATACGCCGCACGCGTGTTCTCTGTCAGCGAAGCATCATTCAGGTCAATGTGTCGTGAATCGTAGTTGATCACGACGTTTTCGAGGACGGTCCCGAACATACGCGTCGTGCGGTAAATGTCGGGCTCCGCTTCCGGCGAAAGGCGAACGACTTTCGCGTAACATCCCCCTTCGAAATTGAATATTCCGTCCTCACTCCACCCGTGTTCATCGTCTCCGATCAAGCCGCGTTCGGGATCCGCCGAGAGTGTGGTTTTCCCCGTCCCCGAGAGTCCGAAAAACAGCGCCGTCTCGCCGTCCTCTCCCATGTTGGCCGAACAATGCATGGGGAGAACCCCTCTCTCCGGCAGAAGATAGTTGAGGATGGTGAAGACCGATTTCTTGATTTCTCCGCCGTAGGTCGTCCCGCCGATGATCGCAACTCGGCGCGCGAAATTGATGACGATGAAAACTTCGGAGTTGGTCCCGTCGGCCTCGGGAAGGGCGTGGAACCTGGGAGAATCGATGATGGTGAAGGTATCCGGGGACGTGTGGACGACCCCTTCCCCGGGCTGAAGGAGAAGATTCCGGGCGAACAGGTTGTGCCAGGCATAATCGGTGATAACGCGGACCGGAATCCGGTATCGGGAATCGGCGCCTGCAAAGAGGTTCTGCACAAAGAGGTCCCGCCCCTGGAAAAAAGCGCACAGCTTGGCGTAGAGAGCATCGAACTTTGCGAGATCCATGGGGCGGTTCACCCTCCCCCAGGCGATCTTCTGTTCGCTGGAAGGCTCCTTCACGATGAATTTGTCATTGGGGGAACGGCCGGTGTGGTGCCCGGTGTGCACGATCAACGGGCCGAGGTGGGAGATCCATCCCTCTCGCCGCCGTACGACCTCCTCATAGAGAGCCGGTGTGGTAAGATTCCAGTACACGTTGCCAAGGTTCGTCAGGCCCAGCGATTGCATGATACCGCTTAAAGCGCCCTGCTGTTGCATGGGAAATCTTCGAGAATTGTTAAGGCAGAGTGGTCCAAAAGAAAACCCGGCCTGCTTGCGGCGGGCCGGGCTCCGAAGATCGTCAGCTCCTGGCGTATTCTTTCAGGAAACCCGCGAACATGACCCGGTGTCCTTCCTCATCTGCCAGGTTCGTAATGCAAAGATCCTGGGTCACGTAGTCGTGTGCCTCACCACACAGATCAATCAGCTTGTTGTAGTGCGCAATTGCGACATCCTCCGCTTCAATGACGCCACGGATGACGGCGACGACGTCGGTCGTATCACCCGGTGGCTGGAGCGATTTCTGCGATGACTTGAATCCTGAAGAGCCGGGGACGCGTCCGCCGACTTCCTTCACCCGCCTGGCAAGGTTTTGCGCGTGCAGGAGTTCTTCCGTGACATCGGCCGCGAGGGACTTCTTGATTTCCTCCGCGCGTACCCCGTCGAGATCGACGGAGTTGGCGATGTAGTTTGTCACGGTTTCCAGCTCCATCCAGTATGCGGTCGTCAGCATCTCGATAATGAGCTGCCTGTACTGCTCTTTCATCTGAAAACCTCCTTTGTATGAGTCTGTCATGAAAACACGCGAGCAGCCTCGGAAGGTTCCTTCTCGCCGCTCAGGGCTTGAGATATTCCGCGAGCCAGGCGAACACGGTCTTGTGCCACAACTCGCTGTTTTGCGGTTTCAAAACCCAGTGGCCTTCATCCGGAAAGTAGAGGAACTTCGAAGGGATCCCCCGGCGCTGCAAAGCCGTGAACATCTGCATCGCTTCGGTTTCGGAGACGCGGAAGTCCAGCGCGCCGTGAATGATCAGCTGCGGCGTCTTGAAGTTCCCGACGTACCGATGGGGGGAGAACTGGTCGTACCCCTCGGGGTTTTCCCATGGAGTTCCGCCATGCTCCCATTCATCGAACCAGAGCTCTTCTGTCGTGCCGTAATTGCTGACCGCGTTAAATGTCCCGTCGTGGCAGACCAGGGCCTTGAACCGCTCGGGGATCCTCGCCTGGAACCAGTTGATCATGTATCCGCCGAACGAGGCGCCGGCGGCGGCCTTGCGCTCCCGGTCGACAAACGGGAGCTGTTCGGCATAATCCAGTCCCTTCACGAGGTCGACAAACACCTTGCCGCCCCAGTCCCGGCTGATCTCATCGGTGAATTTCTGGCCGAAACCGGTGCTCCCGCGAGGATTTGGAGCCATGACAACATATCCCTGCGCAGCCCAGAGTGGCGGGTTCCATCGATAGGACCATCCGTTCATCCACGCCCCCTGTGGTCCGCCATGGACAAGGTAGACGAGAGGATACTTCTTTCCCGAGTCAAAATGTGGTGGTTTGAATATCCAGGCCTGCACTCTTGTCCCGCCCTCTCCTTCATATGATATGCTCTCGGGAGGGGGAATGTCCAGCGCCGCAAAGAGATCGTCGTTGGCATGGGTCACGGGAGTCACACCGCTCCCGTCCGTTCGGCACCTGTAGATTTCGGTGGGCCTCACCGCGCTCACATGGGTGAATACGAGCGTCTTGCCGTCAGGGGAAATCTGCACGTCGTGGTTCGAATTGTTGTCGACAACCTTCCGAACGTCATTTCCTCTAAGCGAAACGGCAAAGATGGGGCTCTCTGTTCTTTCCTGTGACTCAAAGAGAATGGATTTGCCGTCGGGACTCCAGCAGGCCGCGCCCGCCCATCCGTCGAAGTGCTCAGTCAGGCTCCGGACGGTTCCTGCGGTGCGGTCGTAGAGCATGAGCTGCCAACGGTCGGCTTCAAAGCCGGCGCGTGACTGCGCCCGGTAGGCGATGAACTTCCCGTCGGGCGAGTATCGTGGGGTGGCGTCCGCCGCCGGGTTTGAGGTGATCTGTTTGGGCGACCCGCCGTCGACGCGGACGGTCAAAATGTCGAAGTTGGTGCTCCAGGCCTCCTCACGCGAGGGGTGGGCTGAAGCGGTGTACGCGATCTCGCGGTCATCCGGTGAGAACGAGAAATCGATACCTCCGGAAAACGTGCTCGCGGTCGGAACGGCGTCCCGGTCGCCTGGCGTCAGATCCCGCGGATCTCCACCGCTGATCGCTTGAATGAAAATGTGCTTCCGCTTTCCTTCGACCCATGAATCCCAGTGACGGTACATCAGCTGTGTGAAGATCCGGGCTTTCACCTTTGACTCTGCTCTCGCGTCCAGTTTCTTTCTGCTGAGTGAATCGCTTGCGCTAAAAGGGCTGCCGGAGAATTCCGGGAAAACCTCGGAGACAAAGGCAAGTGTTGTGCCGTCATGGGACCAGACAGGCGTCGATGCGCCTGTAGACAGTGTCGTGAATTGCCTAGGATCACCGCCCGCAAGGTCAAGGATCCAGATCTGAGATTCTCCAGACCGGGAGGATTCAAAAGCGATTGTCATTCCATCGGGAGACCAGGCCGGGCTTCGGTCTGTGGCAGCGTGGCTGGTCAGTCGGCGCGTCGACTTTCCGTCGATTGAGGATATCCAGATATCGGACCGGCTTCTGTTCGCTTCGAGATCCGGCGTCGTCAGTGTGTAGGCGACCCACTTTCCGTCGGGGGAGATCGCGGGTGACGAGATCCTCTTCATCGCGAACATGTCGGGCAGTCCGAGGGGATGCCGGGTTTGTGACCATGCAGGGAATGAGATGGTGGTGAGCGCGGCCGTCCATGACAACACCCAGAGTCCGTACGGCACGATGGAGAGAGCCAGGGAGCCCCTGCGCTGGATGAAGGGAGGGCTTCGTTTGAAAGGAGGAGGGTGCACGGCGTTACGGGCTCTTCTTTTTGGATGGGTTCGGTTGCTCTGCGAAATTCTTCCACATCATCGACTCGACGGGCCGGTCGGTCCTGACAGTGTATTTCGCAGAGGATTTCGCCTGGTACGGCGTTTCAACGTCCCCGGAAATCTCGAAGTAGATCAATTGACCGATCGGCATGCTGGTGTAGACCCGCACCGGCTGCTTCACGGAGATTTCGAGTGTCCATGTGTTGCAAAACCCTACATCGCCCTTTCCTGCCGTCGCATGGATGTCGATCCCCAACCGCCCGATGCTGCTCTTTCCCTCCAGAAACGGAACGTGTCGGTGCGTCTCGGTGTATTCTTCGGTGACGCCGAGATACAGACGGTGTGGGAGGAGGATCAGGCCCTGGTCGGGAATCTCAAAATGGTCCACCTGATTATGCGTCTTGGCGTCGAGGATGTCGTTCTTGTAAACTGCCAGATACTTGGCCAGGTGGACATCGTACGAGTTCGCGCCGAGGTACTTCCGGTCGAACGGGGAGATGACGATCGTCCCCTTCTGTATCTCTTCGAGTATTCGCTTGTCGGTAAGAATCATACGAAAATAAGGTAGAAAAATCGGGCGAAAGGCGAAAGGGACAAAAGGAGAGCCGGCTACAGAAGGATGCCGAGGTTTTCAAGGGCTTTCAGCAACTGGCGGGGGTTTTGGTAGTGAATGGCGTGCATCCCGAGTCTGCCGGCCGCTGTGACGTTCTCTTCAAGGTCGTCGATGTAGACGCATTCGGCTGCGTCCATTCCCAGTTTGAAGAGGGCATCGCGATAGATCTTCTCGTCCGGCTTCAATGCCTTTACTTCGTATGAAAGCGTCACCGTGTCGAAGAGAGGGAAAATCTCCACCGGCTTGATGCCGTATTCAAAATGCCACTCGCTGGTATTCGAAAGGAGGCCGAGCTTGTAGAGGGGTTTCAACCTGCGAATGAGCTCGATGGTGCTCGGGATCGGGGTGAAGATCCCATTGTACGCCCCGCCGAAGGATTCCCGGGAAATACTGAGACCGGTCTGGCGGACCGCCTCCCGATAAAACTCGTCCGTCGTCAGCAGGCCCGTCTCGTACTGCAGGGCCAGAGGGCGTAGCGGGGTGAGCACCTCCTGCAGGGCCGCAACCGGTTTGCCCGTGATGGACGATAGGCTATGGAGGAACAGCATGAGGTCAAAAGAGCAGATCACCATTCCGAAATCGAAGATGACTGCCCGAAGTTCGGATGGGCGATGAAGGTCCCTGGATGTGACGATAGCGGTGTCTCCTTCCGGAACCTTCCGGAGATGTCATGCGATTTTCCGGGCGGGGCGAGACCGTCAGCCCCGCGCCAGATCCTGGATTGTCGACCAGGCATTCCGGACATGCTCATCCCTCACTTCGGTCTGCCCGATCACCAGACGAAGGGTAAACGCACCGTTGAGCCTGGTGTGCGTGAGGAAAAGGGATCCGGTGTTGTTGAGGCCGTCGAGGAGCTGCACAT
Source organism: Bacteroidota bacterium (assembly GCA_036848195.1). Taxonomy (GTDB): domain Bacteria; phylum Bacteroidota; class Ignavibacteria; order UBA10030; family UBA6906; genus DAIUKN01. Next base: position 775 of record DAIUKN010000003.1, on the reverse strand, counting down.
TCAGCCGGTCCAGGTCTTGCGGGTCCCTCACGGTCGGGGGATGGTACCGGAAGCAGATCGTGTTGAGCGGGACAGGGGCCAGGAGTTCGAAGTCTGAGGATTGTCGCATCTGCTCAGCCAGTGTCTGGGCCATTGCGATGTGATTCCGGATCTTCTCTTGAAGGCCTCGCACTCCGAAGCTGCGAATGACGAACCAGAGCTTGAGTGCCCGGAAGCGGCGACCGAGTTGGATCCCCCAGTCCCTGTAGTTGTTGACCCGCTCATGCTCTGATGTCTTGAGGTATTCAGGAAGAATTTCGAATGTCCGGACGAGGGCTTCGACATCTCTGACAAAGTAGGCCGAGCAATCGAAATTGGTGAACATCCACTTGTGCGGATTGAAAACGAAGGAGTCGGCAAGTTCCACCCCGTCGATCATCCACCTCTTTTCAGGAAGGAGAAGCGCCGAACCCGCAAATGCGGCGTCCACGTGATACCAGGCCCGATGCTTCACACAGATCTCGCCGATCTTCCTCAGTGGGTCGATCGCCGTGGATCCGGTCGTACCGGTGGCGGCCACCACGCAGAGCGGTGTAAATCCTCGTTCGATATCCTCTCTGATTGTCCGCTCAAGGTCTTCGGGGATCATCGCGAATGCCCCGTCGACGTCGATCTTCCGGAGGTTCTCCTTCCCGATGCCGGCGATCTTAATCGCCTTCTCGACGGAGGAGTGGGCCTCGCGGGAGGCATAGGCTGTGTACCGTGCCGACGGAGGGAAGCCCATCTGATTGATCAC
>DAIUKN010000002.1:0-27754 GCA_036848195.1 Bacteroidota bacterium | reverse complement strand
TGGGGAGGGTCGTGGCACGGCTCGTCCGTGCGAAGGCGGCGCTCTCCCAACTGAGCTAGCGGCCCACGAGGGGGACAAGCATACCGCGCGAGCTCAGGGAGACCCTTCTGAGTCGAGTCGTTCGTCGTGATGGGAGTCCCGTCCCTGAAGACGTCGGCAGGCCAAGCGCTCCCTTCGGCCCATCGGCCCCGTGTCTCTCCACGCGCGCCATCAACGTCAGCCCGCAGACAAAGAACGGTGGGCGCGCGTGGATGCGAGCCAGGGCGATGTTCATCCGTTTGGCAATCCGCACTATTGGCTTGATCCCCGGAATGTCCGGACAATAGTGGAGGAGATCGTTGCAGCGTTGGCCCGGACATCTCCCGGCGACGAACAGTTCTTCCGCGCGAATGCTGAGGCCTATCAGAAAAAGCTTGATGGAAAAATTACCGGATGGGAAGAGGTCATGAAACCGTTCCGGGGGAGTAAGATCATCACGTTTCACAAGAGCTGGAGCTATTTCGCGAACTGGCTGGGTTTGGCGGTCGCAGAGCAGGTGGAACCCAAGCCCGGCATTGCCCCCAGCCCGAGCCATACCGTGGAACTCATCAGTCTGGTCCGCCAGGGGAAGATCCGGGCGATCGTGGTCGAGCCGTTCTATGATTCGAGCGCGGCGGAGCAGATCGCGAAGTCCACCGAGGCGAAAGTGCTTCGCCTTGTAACGTCTGTGGGGGGGGTGGACGAAGCGACGGATTATATCAGCATGATGGAGTACAACATCAAAACACTGGCGGCAGCACTACGATAAAGGAGGTCGGATTGAGAAACGGAGTCCTGGAGCCACCACTCATTAGTTTCGACAATGCCACCCTTGGGTACGGCCGGAAGATCGTCCTTCACGACATCAGCTTCTCGATCTACCGGGCTGACTACGTCGGTCTGGTTGGACCGAACGGGGCCGGGAAAACAACAATCCTGCGGGCCATACTCGGGGCATTGAAACCGCTTGCGGGGATGGTCCGCCTCAACCGTTCCGGCGGGACGCCGATACGGTTCGGGTATGTCCCGCAGCGCGATACCATTGACGACATTCTGCCCTACACGGTCGCTGAGGTCGTGCTCATGGGCAGGTACCGGCAGATGGGTCTGTTCCGGCGGCCCGGAAAGGAGGACCGCGAAATCGTCCGCAGGAGCCTGGACCATGTCGCAATCGGGGATCTGAACGACCGGTGGTTCAAGGACCTGTCGGGCGGGCAGAAGCAGCGCGTCCTTATCGCGCGGGCTCTCGCCACCGAGCCCGACGTGCTCATCCTCGATGAACCAACGAACGGCATGGACCTCTCCTCCCGTACCTCGATCCTGGATCTGATCCGGGGGCTCCATGATGTGGATGGGCTTACGGTGATCATGGTGAGCCACCTGCTCGACGATGTTGCCAACCAGGTGCAGCGCATCATGATTGTGGAGCGGAAAGCCTTCCAGGTCGGCGATGTCAAGGATGTCCTGACGGGAGAGAATCTTTCCGCGCTCTATGGAATGCCCGTGGACGTTCAGACGCTGGGCGGAAATACGGTTATTCTTCCGGGAGGGCGCCATGGAGATGCATGAGATCTTCCTGACAATCGTCCGCGAGTTTCCCTATCCGCTCTATGGAAGCATTCTTGTGGGAGTGATCTGTGCGTTTCTCGGCGTCTACATTGTAGCGAAGCGGGTCGTCTTTCTTGGCGGCGTCCTGACGCAGGTCTCAGTCCTTGGCCTTGCGGTGACGTTCCTCCCCTTTGTTGCGGTTCCGCACACCGTGGGATCGGTGGCGGTAACCCTGGTAACCGTGGTGATCCTTTCACGATTGCTGACCGGGAAGAAAATCCCCCGTGATGCCGTCCTCGGTGTCGTATTTGCGTCGTCCATCGCCGTACGGATCCTTATCGTGCAGAAAACACCCAAGGTGGAGGCCGCGGAGATCGAGAACCTGCTGCGGGGCGACATTCTGTTCGTGACACCTGAACTGTTTTACCTGATGCTTGGCGCATTTGTTGTTGCCATGGCCATCCATCTCTTCTTCTTCAAGGAGTTCACGTACATTACGTTCGATGCCGAAACCGCAAGAACGCAAGGGTTCAACATCGGACTCTGGGACATGGCCTTCTATAGTACCGCCGGTGTCGTTATCGCATTTGCAACACACATGGTGGGGGACATCCTGGTGTTCGGCTTCCTGGTGCTGCCCCCGGTGACGGGGATGCTCCTCGCGCGGCACGTAAAGGGGATCTTCCTGGTCTCGGTTGTTCTCGGGACGCTCTGTCCGGTTGTTGGGCTCTTCCTCGCCTTCCTGTTCGACCTTCCGGCGTCGCCAACGATCATCAGCGTCGCATTCGTTGTCCTGACCATTGCCTGGGCCCTCAGCCTGTTACGGGGGAGGTAGGTCTCGTTCGCTGACAGAAGGCTCCCGAGAAAAAGAAAAGGGGTGGCCGCAGTCCACCCCTTCTGGTTTCACGGCCTCTCCGTTTATCAAACGGCTCCGACCACCGCATTAATCGCAGCAACGCTGACGATGTCACTGACACTGCATCCCCTTGAGAGGTCGAATGCAGGCTTCCGGAGCCCCTGCACCACTGGTCCGATTGCTTCCGCTCCGGCCAACCGCTGTGCAAGTTTGTAGCCGATATTGCCGGCATTCAAATCAGGGAAGATGAGAACATTGGCCCCGCCCGCGAGGGGGCTCCCGGGGGCCTTCGATGCGGCGACCTTCGGAACGATTGCCGTGTCCAGCTGAACTTCGCCGTCCATCACGATATCGGGACGTTTCCGGCGGAAGATCTCCGTCGCCTGCTGGACCTTCTCGACCAGGGGATGACTTGCGCTCCCTTTTGTTGAGAACGAGAGCAGTGCCACACGGGGTTCTTCGCCCGTCAGGCGGCGATGGTTTTCGGCTGTCGAGATCCCGATGTCGGCGAGTTGCTCCGGCGTCGGATCCGGAACCACGGCGCAATCGGCAAACGAGTAGACCCTCTGCGGAAAGACCATAAGGAAGAAACTCGAGACAATCGTAATGTTCTCGGCCAGGCCGATGACCTGTATCCCGGCCCTTAACACGTCCCCCGTAGTCGAGAGCGAACCGGCTATGCTGCCGTCGGCCATCCCCTCCCGAACCATCATGGCTCCGTAGTACAGAGGGTTTGACATAAGCTTCCGTGCTTCGGAGAGTTGCAGACCCTTCGCCTTACGGATTGTATAGAAAACCTGGCTAAAGTCCTCCAGCCGATCTGACGTTTCAGGGTCGACCAGAGTCACCCCGGAAAGGGATGTCCCTGCCCTCCGTGCCTTCTCCTCAATTGCGGCACCCTGACCGATGAGAACGGGCCTCACTGTGCCGGCGTCAGTGAGAATTCTCGCGGCCTGTATGGCCCTTTCATCCGTTGCGTCGGGGAAAACAATGGTTTTCTTAAGGCTTTTGGCCTTTTCAACGATGCTGCCGATCAAGTCCTTGGGATTCATAGCATTCTTTAGGGATTATTATGGTGAACGGAGGGTGAAGCACAGCCTCAAAGATATGAAAACTGGAGTTTCTTTCAAACAAATTGGCAGAGAATGTTGCCATCAAAAACCTGACGTTTTGGCACAGTACGTCGATTTTGATTGAAAAACGCCAAAATTAAAAAGAATTAACCAATTCCTAATGAAGCGAAATTGATTTTCTGTCACGTTCTGGATACATTTAGCCCTCCCAAACCGGATCCATTATGTCATATCCAGCACCTCGGAAAAGAGTCTACGTTGAAACCTTCGGCTGCCAGATGAACGTGGCAGACTCGGAGGTGGTGGGCGGCATCCTGGCTGGGGGGGGGTATACCTTTACCAGCGATCTTGCCGAGGCCGATGTGATCCTTGTCAACACATGTGCCATCCGCGAGATGGCCGAGCAACGTATCTATGGCCGGCTCGGGCTCTTCAACCGCTACAAAAGGTTGAACCCGGGGATGGTTATCGGGGTACTCGGATGCATGGCCGAACGTTTGCGGGCGAAGCTTGTGGATCAGGAAAAGCTGGTTGACATCGTGGTGGGACCGGATGAGTACCGGAAGCTGCCAGCCCTGATTGACGGTGCCTTTGAAGGGGAGAAAGGCATTGCCGTCAGGTTGTCGAGGGTAGAGAATTACGATGACATCGCTCCGCTCAGGGCCGATGGCGTCACGGCGTGGGTTTCCGTGATGCGTGGGTGTGACAAGTTCTGCACGTTCTGTGTGGTTCCCTTTACCCGTGGCCGGGAGCGGAGCAGGGCGCTGGAGAGCGTGACGAAGGAGGTGGCGGATCTGGCGGCCCGGGGTTACCGGGATGTCACGTTGCTCGGTCAGAATGTGAATTCCTATCGTGATGGCGTTCGCGATTTCGCCGATCTGATGAAGAGCGTGGCGGCGGTCGATCGGTCTGTGCGGGTTCGGTTTATGACCTCGCACCCGCAGGACATGTCGGATCGCTTGATCGAGACGATCGCGACGACGGGAAATATCTGCAACTCCATCCACCTCCCCGTGCAGTCTGCTTCAGACCGCGTTCTGGAGCGGATGAACCGGTCGTACAGCATTGCGCATTACCTGCGGCAGGTAGAAAAGATTCGGCGGGCAATTCCCGGTGTCAGTCTTACCACCGACATTATCTCGGGGTTCCCCGGGGAGACTCTCGCAGAGCATGAGGCAACCGTTGCTCTGATGAAGGAAGTCCGGTATGATGGTGCATTCACATTCAAATATTCTCCGCGGGAGAATACGAAAGCGTGGGAGATGGAGGATGATGTCCCCGATGAGGAGAAAGGGCGGCGGGTCACGGAGATTACCGAGGTGCAGCGCGGAATCTCTCTTGCCATCAACGAGCGGATGATAGGAACCATAGAGAGGGTTCTCGTGGAGGCTCCGAGCAAGAAGTCGGTTGAGGCCTACAGCGGACGTACTGAGACGAACAAAACTGTTGTGTTTCCGCGGAACGGTGAGCACCGGGGGGAATATGTCGATTTACGAATCGATCGCGTCAACTCCGCCACGCTCTTCGGCACACGGATTCGGGAGGGGAACGCGTGAAAGCAATCGTGTACGGATGTATGGTCGCGGTCGGCGCGGCGATGCCTGCCTGGGGCCAGGAAGCTGAAGTTCAGCGGTATCTCACCATGGCGGGCAACGGCCAGACCGAGGAGGTCCGCAGGGATATCCCGTCGTTGTTGACCCGGTATCCCAATGATCCCGGTGTCCTGTACTTGCAGGCGCAGGTGACAAAGGAGGGTGCGGAGGCTGCACGCATTTATCAGAGTGTCGTGGACAACTTCCCGCGGAGCAAGTGGGCGGATGCGTCGTTGTACAGGGTGTACCAGTTCTACTATGCTCTGGGACTCTATCGCACGGCGGAAATCAAGCTGACCCAGCTGAGGAAAGAGTATCCCGGCTCGAAATATCTGGCATCGGTCAGCGGCGCAGAGCCGACAAATCTTCCGGAAGAGGAAGAAGGCGTGCAGGCGCCTCCGGTGAGGACAGAAGAGCCGCCTGTACCAGCGCGCGCGGAGAAGCCGGCCGGTCAACCGGTCACACCCTCCCGGCCGCCGGCCGCCGAGGCACCCCGCAACGGAGTTGCCCCCACGGCGTTTGCTTTGCAGGTTGGAGCATTCAGCACGCAGGCAAATGCAGAAAAGCAGAAAGAGTTTTTTGAAAACCTTGGCTACCCCGTTGAGGTCATCAGCAAGATGAGGGATACCCGCATGCTCTTTGTCGTTCTGGTGGGGACCTATTCCAGCTATGACGAGGCGAAAAGCAAAGGGGGAGAGATCAAGAAGAAGCATAACATCGATTCAATGGTGGTCCCGAAGTAACATGCAGAATGCGGTGCTGAAATCTGATTCCCGAAAAGCCCCCGATGGAGAGGGGATCATTGCGGAATCTCTGGAGATGCAGAAGATCCTCGAGGTTATCCGGCAGGTGGCCCCGACCGACATCACCGTCCTCATTAGCGGCGAAAGCGGTGTGGGGAAGGAAGTGATCGCCAAGGCCATTCATGCGGGAAGCCCCCGCAGTAAGAAGCCGCTGATTACCGTCAACTGCGGAGCCATTCCCGAGGGTATCATTGAAAGTGAGCTGTTCGGGCACGAACGGGGCTCCTTTACCGGAGCGTCGGAGCAGCGGAAGGGGTATTTCGAGCTGGCGGACGACGGCACGATTTTTCTCGACGAAATCGGGGAGCTTCCCCTCTCCGCGCAGGTGAAGTTCCTTCGGATCCTGGAGAACGGAGAATACCTCCGCGTCGGGTCGTCGGTTCCGCGCAAGGTCGACGTTCGCGTGATCGCAGCGACCAACAAGGATCTTGAGCACGAGGTTCGCCATAAGACCTTCCGCGCTGATTTGTTCTACCGCCTCCGGTCGGTAAACATCATTGTCCCCCCGCTCCGCAATCGTCCGGAAGATATCCCGGCGCTCTTCCGCTACTTCGTGCAGGATGTGGGTGAGAAGAACGGCGTGCCCTTCGCGGGTGTGACCGATGAGGCGATGGATGTCCTGAAATCGTATTCATGGCCGGGAAACGTGCGCGAACTGCGGAACGTTGTAGAAAGCCTCCTGGTGCTTGAACACGGGCGCGAGATCCACGGAGACGACGTCCGGAAGTACCTTCGTGAACAGAAGCCAATGACAGATGACCGCAGCCTGCCGGTTCCGGTGGGCCGGAGCGTGGAGCAAGCGGAGAGGGAGTTGATCCTTCGGGCGCTGCTGGACATCAAGGGAAACATTGTCGAGCTGAGGAACCTCCTGCTGGACCAGGCCCAGGCTCTCGAAGCCTCGCGAAGGGCACAACAGGACCCGATGGCCGTCCGCCCGCCGCAGGATCAGCCGAATCTTTCGCTGGAGGAGATGGAGCACAAGATGATTGCCGAAGCACTTGAGCGGTACAAGGGAAATCGGCGCGTGGCCGCACGGATGCTCAACATCAGCGAGCGGACGCTTTACCGGAAGATCAAGGAGTACGGACTGGGATGACCCGGTGGATTGTGAGGTTCACGGCGCTGTTCGGTGGCGGTGTCTGCTTTGTGGTTGCCCTGAGCGGTTGTCCGTATTCGTTCACGGGCTCCTCGGTCCCGACGCACCTGAAGACCGTCGCAATTCCGCTGGTGGACGATCAGTCGGGCTTCGGTGAGCCGGGACTCCGCGAACAGTTCACCACGGAGCTGACCAATCTCTTCATCACGGATAACAGTTTGCAGGTGGCGGACCGGAGCAAGGCGGATGCGATTCTCGAGGGAGTAGTCACGGGCGTGACGGATGCTCCGTCAGTGGTCGAACAGGGGGAGCAGGTGCGGAAGCGCCGGATCACCGTCTCCGTGCGCTTCGTGTTCCAGGATATGAAATTGCGACGCAAGGTGTGGGAAAAGGTGTTTTCGAATTGGGGGGACTACGACTCGGGGGGTGGACTTTCGCAGCGAAAAGTGGGGGTGCAGGAAGCGATCCGCAAGCTGAGCGAAGACGTTCTTCTCGAGTCGGTTTCCGGCTGGTAGCTGTTTGTCAGGGGTACAACAACTGTTTGTTTCACATTCCGGGGCAATGCACAACGCATCATGGAAGAGATCATCCTGTTCTCGTACATCTTCTGCTTAACCGTGCTGTTCATATTCGGGTCACACGGTTTCATCATGATCTACTACTATCTCAAGTTCCGCACGAAGAAGGAGATGGCTGTGGATGCCATCACGCATTTTCCCATCGTGACTGTTCAGCTCCCTGTGTACAATGAGCTGTACGTTGTCGGGCGCCTGATTGATGCGGCATGCGCGATGGTCTATCCGAAAGACAAACTGGAAATTCAGCTCCTGGATGATTCCACGGATCAGACGGTTGGTGTGGTTGCGGAGTATGTGGAGCGGTACCGGAAGCAGGGGTTCGACATCAAGCATGTCCGCCGCGGAACCCGGGAAGGGTACAAAGCAGGGGCGCTGAAGGCCGGGCTGAATGACGCGCGTGGTGAGTTCATCGCGATTTTCGACGCGGATTTCGTCCCGCGGCCGGATTTTCTCCTGAAAACGGTTCCGTACTTTATGGGGGACGAGCGGATCGGGATGGTGCAAACGCGATGGGAACACCTGAACTCGGAGTACTCCCTCCTGACGCGAACGCAGGCGATGGCGCTCGACGGGCACTTCGTGATCGAACAGGCGGTGCGGAACAAAGTGGGATTCTTCATCAATTTTAACGGAACCGGCGGGGTCTGGCGGAAGGCCTGCATCGAAGACGCCGGAAACTGGCAGTCCGACACCCTCACGGAAGATCTTGACCTCAGCTACCGTGCTCAGCTGCGCGGGTGGAAGTTCAAGTACCTCAACGACGTGACCTCACCGGCCGAGCTTCCGTCGGAGATCAACGCGCTTAAATCCCAGCAATTCCGTTGGACCAAGGGTGCTATCGAGACTGCGCGCAAGATGCTTCCTGTTGTTTGGAAGTCAAAACTGCCGATGAAGATCAAGGTCCATGCGACGTTTCACCTGACGAATAATCTTGTCTTCCCGTTCATTGTCCTTGCGGGAGTGCTCAACGTCCCCCTCGTGTTCATCAAACATACGGGCCTGTACGACGGATACTTCACGTTTATGTCGGTCTTCGTGTTTGCCTTTATCGGCTCGTTCATGTTCTATCTTTTCTCGCAGAAGGATGTGTACCGCGACTGGCGCCGCAGGATCTTTCTCTTCCCGGTCTTCATGGCGGGAAGCATGGGATTCGCAGTGAATAACAGTCGTGCAGTGATCGAAGGATTGTTCCGGAAGAAGAGTGAGTTTGTCCGGACACCGAAGTATATGATCCAGAACAAGCAGGATTCATGGAAGGACAAGCAGTATGTTCCGGTGAAGATCAGCGGAACCGTTGTGGTGGAAATCCTGCTGGCGGTCTACTGCCTGTTTGGGGTTGCATCTTCGATCTTTTTTTTGGAGATTGCCGCCGTGCCGTTCCAGTTGCTTTTCTTTCTCGGCTTCACGTTTGTTTCCGTCATGTCGGTGAAGCACGCGATGCTTGCGCGCCATCTCAGCCCGGGGAATTGAACCGGCACCATCAGGGACACCGTTATGGCAACAGCGATTCAGGAAGAGGCCGTCACCGGCCGCGCATCACCGTCGTTTGCCCGGGTGGCAGCAGGGCACCTGGCGAAGGGTGATGCCGGTGAGGCGCTGAAACTCTGCGTCGAAGGGGTAGAGCAGTACCCCTGGTATCCGGCCGGAGCCCTCATCCTTGGGCGGTGCTACGAGGAGCTCGGCCGCACCGTGGAAGCCATGCTTGAGTACCGCCGTGGCCTTCGGCTGCTCCCTGACAATCGTGAGTTGCAGAAAGCGGTGGAGCGGACGGAGCGACGCGAACAGGAAGAATTCCAGGCGTTCGCGGAGCAACAGGTGCGGACGTTGAAAACCCAGAAAAATGCCCTGACCTTTGACCGGTACATTGCGGAAAGCGGCGGTGACCAGGACAGCACAGTGGCGTTTCTGTTGAAGCAGGTGCACAGTGCGGCCGCTCCGGCGGAGGTAGAAGCAGAAGCGGTGGAAACGGATCGTGCGAACGGTGCGCCGAGATTTGTTACGGAAACGCTCGCGGAGATCTATGCATCACAGGGAGAGTACCGCGAAGCGATCGAGGCATACACTCAGCTGATCGAACGGCGGCCATCGGAGGCCGAACGGTACAGGAAGCGGATAACGGAGCTGGAGGAGCGTGCAGCATCAGAGAAGCCTCTTGAGTAAAGAGGCTTCTCCGTTACTTGAGGCGGCTGACGAAGCGGGTGAGCTGTGACTTGTTGTTGGCCGCCTTGTTGCGATGGATGATCCCTTTGGCGGCGAGCTGGTCGAGAAGCTTCACCGTCTTCTTCAGCTCGGTGAGCGCCTTGTCCTTCTCTTTCGACGCGCGGAGCCGCTTGACGGCGCTGCGCATGCGCGATTTCCACTGTGTGTTCCGGTCCGCTCTCCGTTTCGACACCCGTGCCCGCTTCTCGGCCGATTTATGCTGTGCCATACGTTGTTCCTACCCTGTTCTCTGACGCGATTTTCTCGAGTATTCAAGCTACCAAAAAGCCGGCTGAAAGTCAATCATATTGCCTTTTTTCTCGTGACTGACTATATTGAGCACCCGGCGAAGCCGCACAGGCAACGCCAGACAACGGCTTCTCCACCGATTATTGTTGCCTCTGAGGAGTGATCCATGAAGGTCGCAGTCTGCGTCAACCACGTTCCTGATACTGAAACGAAGATCAAAGTCGGTCCCGATGCTTTGACGATCGACCGGACCGGAGTGAATTTCATGCTCAGTCCGTACGATGAAATTGCGGTTGAAGAAGGCCTGAGGATTCGCGACAAGTGGAAAGGCGACGTGGTGGTGCTGAGCCTTGGAGGGGACTCCCACAAGGAGACGCTCCGCAAAGCACTCGCCATGGGCGCCGACAGGGCGGTCCTCCTGAAAGATGATACGGTACGCGATTCCTTTGCCGTGGCTGCCGCGCTCGCCGAAGAGCTGAAACGCCTTGCTCCCGATCTAATTCTGTTCGGAAAGCAATCCATCGACTATGACGATGCTCAGGTGGGGACGCTGGTGGCTGAGATGCCGGGGCTTCCCTCGGTGGCTGTCGTCGTGAAGATGGAGATCCAGGACGGAACAGTCACGTGCGAGCGGGAGATCGAGGGAGGGCACGAGGTTGTGGAAACCAGGCTGCCGGCGGTATTCCTGGCTCAAAAAGGGCTCAATGAGCCACGCTATCCGTCGCTCAAGGGGATCATGGCCGCGAAGAGCAAACCCATCGAGGAGAAACCCGCAGCGGCAGCGGAAATCCGGGTGCAGACGATTGCTCTCCGAAAACCGCCGGCCAAGAATCCGGGGAGGATCATCGGGACGGACAAGGCAGCCGTTCCAGAGTTGATCCGGCTTTTGCACGAAGAAGCGAAAATCATCTGATTCCGAAAGAGACCCACGTATGAAACTCCTGGCTTTTGCCGAACAACGTGATCAGAAGATCAAGAAATCTTCACTGGAAACCGTGCGTGCTGCGCGGGGCCTTGCCGACCAGCTGGGGGGAGAGTGCGTTGCTCTGGTGGTTGGAAGCGGTATCGAAGGCGCCGCGAAGGAGCTTGGGAATTACGGAGCGGCGCGCGTCATCGCGGTGGACCAGCCTGACCTTGCCCGCCATTCGAACATGGCCTTTGCCAAGGTCATTACTGCGATTGCGGTGGCGGAAGGGGCCGAAATCGTTCTTCTCGCAGCGAGCCAGATGGGGAAGGATCTCGCGCCGAGGATTGCGGTGAAGCTTGGGGCCGGTCTCGCGGCCGATTGCGTCTCGCTCACTGCACAGAACGGCGAGTTGATCGCAACACGGCCCGTCTACGCCGGCAAAGCACTGGTGGATGTCACCATCAAGACCCCGACGAAAATATTCACGCTTCGGCCCAACGTGTTCACCGCAACCATGTTTCCCGGTTCCGCCGTCGTGGAGAAGAGAACGCTCCCGCTGGAGGCCGGCGATTTTGGCGCTGTGGTGAAGGACGTGAAGGTTTCCTCCGGGCGGCCGGATGTGACCGAGGCCGATATCATCGTATCGGGAGGAAGAGGGCTGAAGGGGCCGGAGAACTTCCGTCTGATCGAAGAGCTGGCGGATGTTCTCGGTGCTGCGGTGGGCGCTTCGCGAGCGGTGGTTGATGCCGGCTGGCGACCGCATGACGAGCAGGTCGGACAGACGGGAAAGACGGTATCTCCGACTCTCTACGTTGCATGCGGGATTTCGGGAGCGGTGCAACATCTTGCCGGCATGTCGTCCTCGCGGTATATCGTTGCCGTGAATAAGGACAAGGATGCGCCAATCTTCCAACTGGCGGACTACGGGATCGTGGGAGATGTGCTTGAGATATTGCCCGAGCTTACCGGGCAGCTGAAGAAAGCGCTTGGGAAGTGAAGCTTGCTTGTTATCCGTTTTTTGCGTAAGTCTGTCTTCAGAAGAGGGAGGTTGGCGTGGAGCGTGTGCTGGTGGACATTCTGGGCCTTTCGACAAACGCCCAAAGCGGCGGTGCCTATGCATTGATCCTTCGGGAGATCAATGGAAACCGCCGGCTCCCGATCATTATCGGCGCCGCGGAAGCCCAGTCCATTGCACTGGAGATGGAAGGGATCAAGCCCCCGCGCCCGTTGACTCATGATCTGATGAAGAATATCATTGCCGCGTTTGGGGCTGAGCTGACCGACATCGTCATTGACGAACTCCGGGACGGTACGTTCTACGCAAAATTGAACCTCGACAACCAGCAGATTGACTCGCGCCCCAGTGATGCAATCGCCCTGGCGGTCCGTTACGGCGTGCAGATCTATGTTGCCGCCGGCGTGATGGATGAGGCGGCTTTCGTACCCGAAGAGGAAGACGACGACCAGGGGCCGCCCGCACGACAGCAGAAGCAGAAACAGCAGCAGCAACCCCCTACAACGAAGCAGTCCAAGCTCGAGCAGCTGAACCAGCAGCTCAAGGAAGCGATCGAAAAAGAGAACTACGAGAAAGCTGCAGCTCTCCGGGATGAAATCCGGAAGCTTGAAAGTCGTGACTGACGTCAGTCCTATCGCCCCCCCCCCCCCCCCCCCCCCCCCTCCCCTGCCAGGAACCACCGGTGCACCGTTCGTATTCGGCAGGCCCGCTTCAGATCACATCGTTTCCTCTAGAACTGTGCTGGCGATCACATCAGCGGGCGGATCGGACAATTGCTCACCGTCCTTTTCTGCAACGGGGTCCGACTGCGAGGATATACAGGTATGGATGCCGAAACAGCCAACGAGTTCCGCATGAAATGGCTCTCCCGCGCACTGGTTGTCACGTCGATTATCGTGCTGATCATCTGGATCCTGCTTCTCCGGGGGCGGTAGAGCGAGATTTGCGTGTTGTCCGTTGTCCTGCACGAATGGAGCGCCTGACAATGCTCGCCGACGCAGACGGGAACGCTCCTTCTCCCTGCGTCACCGGGTGAGGGCGAGCATTTCTTTTACCGCTCTATCGAGTCCCACAAACACCGCACGTGCCAGTATCGCGTGCCCGATACTGACTTCCTCAATCTCAGCAATCTGTCGCACCGGCAGGATATTGAGGTAGTTCAGTCCGTGCCCGGCGTTAACCCCCATTCCCATCCCGTGCGCCATGGTTGCCGCGCCACGGATGACTTCGAGCAGTTCTGCAGATTGCTCCGCACTGCGCGAGTTAGAGTATTCTCCGGTGTGAATTTCGATCTTATCCGCACCAACGTCGTGCGCCGCCTCGATCTGTGCCGGGACGGGATCGATGAACAGACTGACCTCGATCTCATTGCGCTGCAGTTCCTTTACCACATCGCGCAGAAGATGCCGGTGTCCCACAACATCCAGTCCCCCCTCCGTTGTCAATTCCTGGCGGCGCTCGGGGACCAGGGTGGCGAGGTCGGGAAGCGTTTCCACGGCGATCCGGATGATCTCTTCGGTGGCTGCCATCTCGAGATCGAGTTTTGTCTTTACGGTCTCCCGGAGAAGGCGAAGGTCGCGATCGTTGATATGACGGCGATCCTCCCGGAGGTGACATACGATGCCATCGACGCCGGCGAGTTCGCAGATCTGTGCCGCCGTCACCGGATCGGGTTCCACCCCGCCTCGGGCCTCCCGGAGCGTTGCGACATGGTCTATGTTGATACACAGTCTCATCTGGTATCCCCTCCTCACTCAATCAGTATTCAGAGACGCTTTCGCACGATGTACTGAAGATGCTCGGGCCGCCTACGGACTATCTGGATTCCGGACGGCCCCGCGATCAACGCCTCGATGTTACCCGTGGTGTCGCTCAGGATGTGTGTGTAGTCCACCGTCACCCTGAAATCTCCGGGCCCGAGTCCTGAGAGCTGTTTAATGCCTCCCCGCGCAACAATTTCGATCCTGGGCGGGATGAGAATGACTTCACGGTTCGATGGCGTCTCAAGAATTTCGACGGGAAGGCCGCTGAGAAGCTTCTCCGCAAAGGGCTGGACATTGATGCTCAGATGGACCTGCGGAACCGAGAACCTGAAGTCGTACGCCCCTGGGTCTGCGAGTGCAAGGTCGTCCTCGACCGGAGCCCGGAGATCTTCGAAGGTGTGTTTCACGGTGGGCCAGGAGGTAATGTCTTTCAACACCGACTCCGCGCCGCCGATGGTGACACTCTCCGGTGTGACCGTCGCTGTCCCCACCTGTCCGTACCCTTCACGGAACGAAGCGCCGACATCCATCACTACGGGGACCTGTTTGTGCACGAACCGGTCGAGGCCGATAAAGATGGAATCGGGTTTCACGTCGACAAGGAGCACGCCGGGACGGGCGACAACCCTGTCGGCGATGTCGCTCATGGTTACGGCGCGGTCTGTGCCGAAGTCTGCTGCAGGGCGTGCGCCAGGGAGCGTGGCAAATGGGAAGACCAGCCTGATGTCGGGTCCGAGGAGCATGGCCGCAAGTCGCCAGCCTCTGCCGCGGAATTTCATCTGGATGGTGCGTGGGACGGGAGTCCTGATGGCCGAGCCGGGCGGTATCCCCTGGATGCTCAACGGCGCGGTCAGGGTTACCTGGTATTCATCGCTGAGGTTGACCGATAGCCAGACCAGGGCGCCGAAAAGCGCCGCGGCCAGGGCAATATGGAGGTTCCTTTTCTTCATCATGACGCAAACAGAAGTTCCTCAGGCTGTCTCCACGGCTGGTCTTCCGTGGCTCACCCGGAGCCGCCTGCGGACGGGGGGGAGCTGCCAGAGCCCGACAAGGATGCAGAATGCACAAACCCCCCAGGCCGCGTTGGAGATAATCCATCCCATTCTGTAAAGCGGTGGATCGAAGCTGAATACCACCTCGTGTGTTCCTCCCGGCACCACAACGGAACGGAGGATGTAGTTCGTCCGGTAGATTTCCGTCTCCTTGCCGTCAATAAACGCCTTCCAGCCCGCAGGATAATAGACTTCGCTCAGGACAAGGAGCGCCGGCGAAGCGGTTTCGGACTTGAGCGTGATCCGGCGCGACGCGTATTCAGTGATCTCCGGAATGCGGCCGCTGTCTGGTGGCGCAAACTGCACGGGGAGCTGCTGGTACAAGACGGCGGTGCGGGCCGCATTAAAATCGGGAGCGTTCAAAGCCGCAAAGTTTTCAGCATCGGTTTTCGCCACGACAATGTTCCCGACATACCAGGCCTTGGGCAATGCGTCCCTGTTCGCATACGTCAGGACTTTTCGCGGCTGATCGACATTGACCAGTTCGAGCCGGCCGTCGGGGAGGCGTCCCGGGACCACAAAGTAGCGGACGTTCAGCATGTTGATAATATTCATGTTCCAGGGGAACTGCGGGTCCACGCTCCGCTCGAGGCAGGAATCCAGCATGGTCTGATAGATCTTGAGCTTCGCAGGGCTATAGCCACCGATGGAAGCGATACCATGATACGGGAGCGAGTTGTCCATGAACAGTTGCCCGACGGGGAACACCCTGAAATTTCCCGGCTGTTGCTTGAGGAAGGATGTCGTTGCGTCGGGGCGAAAGCTCTGTTCGAGTGCAACCCCGGGTTTCGGCGTGATGTACTTGCCGGCGACGATCCAGAGATCCACGACGAGAATGACGAGAATGGCGGTCCCGTACGCCGCTGCCCCGACCTTCTCTTTCAAGAATGCATACGTCACACCAAAGGCGGCTGCGGCAATAACACCGAACTTGACCAGATCCCTCCAGAAGATGTCGAACCGTGCCAGTTTGATCTGGGCAATGGCCCGTGAGGCCTGCTGGCCGTACTGTTGACGGAACTGCTCCGCCTCACCATCTTTCAGGAACAGGGAGCCCGAGAGCGATTCGAGCAGGACCGACTTCAGGAGCAGCGCAAGGACCACCACTCCTCCCGCGCCGGCGAGGCCGTAGAGCATGAGCCGGGCGAGCTTGGCGCGGTCGAGCTCTTTCATATGCTCCGCCGACTCAAGGAGGTATGCGAACCCGTAGGCACCGAGGATCCCCAGGGTGAAGGGAAGCAGATGGAGGATCATTGCGGGTGCGCGGAACTTATTGAAGAACGGGAGAAAGGTGAAGAGGAGTTCGTACACGAATCCGACATACTTCCCGAACGCCAGAAGAAACGTCAGCGCGGTCAGCAGTGCGAGGAAGACAGTCTGACTGTTGCGCCGGTAGACCAGCGCGATCACCGACAGCAGCACAGGGAGCAGGCCGACATAGACTGTGGAGTTCGTCCACGGCACGATGGGGCCCCAGTAGTACGGGAGCTGCATCCCGAAGAAACCGGGGATCAGCAATGTGATAAGTTCAGCCGGGTGCCACGACCAGTTGGTGGCGTAGTCCCAGGTGAGGCCCCCTGAGGATCCGGCGGTTCCTCCCCCGCGGATGGAATACTGGGCATAATCATATACCGAGAGGTACACATACGAGGAAATGCAGAGGCCGACGGCCATTGCGGCGATGAACATCGCGGTCGACTTCGCAACAGCGAGCGTTCCCCGTTTGTAGTCGGCAGCGATGCGGAAGAGGATATAGCAGCCGATGACCATGAACACGTAATAGACGATCTGCATGTGGTTCGTCAGGAGCAGTGTGCCGACCGATGCCGCCAGGAGGCCGAAACTGAGCAGGTCGCGCCGTTCGATTACCAGGTGCGTCATAAGGAAAACCAGCGGCAGGTAGTTCAGTGCCATCAGCTTCGATCCATGGCCTTCGGAGGTAAGTCCGATGGCATAGGGGCTCAGCATGAATGTCAATGCTGCAAAGAGTGCCACGATCCTGGAAAACTTCAACATTCGTGCGAGGAGGAACATGAAGAGCCCGCCAAAGAAGTAGTGGACCACAAGCCACGTCCAGTTGCCTTTCAGGAAGAAGAAATTCAGCACCCAGACGACGGCAGTCTGGAGATAGCTGACATTATGGGGAATGAAGGCGACGTTTCCGAACGTCGGCATGCCCGAGAAAAAAAAGGGCATCCAGAGGGGATCAACACCCTCCATGTCGCGAATGAATTTGCCGACATGCTGGTAGGAGTGGGCGGCGGCGGTGTCTCCCTCCGCCGCGAAAGCGGCATTGTTGAACACGATCTCCCGGAAGAGCACGAGGCAGAGCACGTACAGCAGGGCGACGCAAAGAAGATCCCTGACAGTTGGAGAGAGAGTTGAAAAGATCGAGGAGGACTCTGGTGTCCGGGCTGGAGGTCGCCTACTTTTCGCCATGGGTTGTCGATGTGATGTGTTGAAAGAGCGAGAGTACATCCCGGGCAAACTTCTCGGGTGAGAAATCGGTGAAGCGCTTCCGCGCTTCGTGCTGCATGAGCACAACCCGCTCCGGATTCTGCATCACGTCGAGGGTTTCACCGATCAATTCGTCCACAGTGTTCCAAAGGTATCCCGATTTTCCGTGAGATACAATCTCTTTCTGGCCGCCCGCATTGACCACGAAGGGGATGCAACCAGCGGACATCGCTTCGACCGTGGACATTCCGAAATGCTCCGTGCGATCGGGATAAACATCCTCATCAATGCCGTATCCGGCTGCGTGCCAGAAGAACGTCGCCCGCTGATAGTAGTGCTTGAGTTCATCATAGGAAGCGTTCACGTGAATCCTGATTGGGAAATCCCGTGACGCGTTCTCGAGCCATGATAGAAATGCCCGGGACGCCGGGTCGGAATCACAGCTTCCGACAAGATGATACTCCCAGGCACGATCAGGCAGCCGTTGACACAACTGTTTGAAGGCGTCGATCAGGATGTCGTATCGTTTGTCATTGTACGGTCCTCTGAAGAAACGGCCGACGCTCAGGATGATCCGCTCTTTATGGAGATTCCCGGCAAAATCGTCGATGGGAGGATGAAGGACCTGGGCGCGGAGGTGATGGGCCCTCTCGAGCTGTTCCCTGCAGAACTCCGAGTACATCAGGACAAGGTTCGCCCTTCTGGCATCGTGCAGGAGTCGGAGACGAAGGAGGTCTTTCGCCGCGGCCCGCGGACTTTCCGTCAGGGCTCTTCGAAGGATCGGCAAAGGGCCGAACCTGCGGAACGGCATCTGCAGGATGTAGACGTTCTTCTTCGCGTGGTTTCCAAAGGGGAAGACGTTGGATGTGACAACACCGATGTCGGCGGACTGCAGGGCCGGGCGAACCTCCCCGCGTTTGACGTAGCGGCACATGGTCCGATCGAGGCGCACATTGAACCGTCGGCGGAGCTCATCAAAGGTCACCCGGGGAGAGTCAAGGAGAATCGTGACTTCGTAACCGTCCCCGCCTGATAAGGCATCGGCAATCGCGCAGACGAATTTTTCGCCCCCGCCGTAAGTTTTCCAGCTTGAGTCAAACAGGAAGACACGCGTCATCGGATGCGCTCCTCGACTGCTGCCACGTTCCGCTCTGTCCTGACAATGCAGGTGCGGCTCTCGAAAAAGAATTCGCCGCCGCAATGTTCGAGAGTCTCCATCAGAAACCCAGCCGCTGGCGGACAAACATCTTGATATCGTTCCCGCGTTGCAGCACACCGCGCAACGAGAGAGGGACTTCACGGTTCAGCCTTGCGGTAGTCATCCACGCCATCACATACGACGCGACAACAAGGCCGATCGCCGCACCGTTGCCAGCAAACAGAGGAATGAACAGAAGATACGCGGCGATGGATACTGCAAGCATCTGCAAACCAAGAACAAAGTTCACCCTGGCGTAGCCGAGGCCCATCAGTGCATTTGAACCCACCGCCAGCAGCGGGACAACGAGCGAGAGCAGAGCAAAAATCTGGAGTATGGGGATCGCTCCGGAGTAGCGCCCGCTGTACAGTACCTGGACCAGGAGCCCCGGGCCCAGCAGGAAGAGCAAGAGGACCGGGATCATGAGGACGGTGGAAAAGAGGATGGCCTTTTCCACGAGGGCCTTGAGTCTTCTCTGATCGCCCTGAGAGGAAAGCCGCGAGACTGCAGGAAGGACAAACATCTGAACCACCTGCGTGATCATGTCAAACACGCGGGTGAATACTTTGGCGGAATTGTACACGGCCACCTGCAATGGACCGGTGAAAGCGGCCAGGATAAAGGTGTCTGCCTTGCTGTAGACCAGGTAGCTCGCGATGCCGCCGAGCGAGTACGTCCCATACTCCCACATTTTCTTTCGGTCCCCCGCGGCGGGATGCAACCTCAAGCGTATCAGCGGCCACGCGAGCGCGAGGCCGACGATCGAGGAAGCGCTCAGGGAAATCACGTTGATGATGATCAGATCCATCGCGGAGTCGAAAAGATGCATGCGCGAATAGACCCAGACCAAAAAGGGTGCACCGACAAAGTGCGCGGCGTCGACCCAGAAGACATCGCGGATCCGGAACCGCGCCTGGAGCAGCGTCAGCGTAAAATTCCTAATAAATGATGCGCCCAGCATAGCCGGGACGTAGGCAAGGAGCGGCGACAGCGAGGGCGAGTGAAGCACAATTCCGGCGGGGACGCTGAGGGCGACGACGAGGGCGGCTGAAACAGCCACAAAAGCAAGGTTGAACCAGAACGCGATGCTCACGGCACCGGCAATGTCCGCCCCCTCCTCCGACGCGTACTTCAGCAACGGTTGGAGCGCAAAGGCGGTCGCCAATCCGGAGATAATCAGAAAGATCTCCTGCAGGAGAACGAAATTGCCAAACTCCTCTTCGGGAAGGACGCGAATGACCAGGAAGACATAGCCCAGGCCGTAGATGACCGGCAGCGCTTTGTCTGCGAGGCCCCAGATCCCCTTGCTGAGATGCTTTCCGAGTTCCACGTCAGTGTCGCTTTCGGAGGAGATATCGCAGGGCGGAGACGCCGTTGACGATGACGCCCAGCCAGGGAAAGATAAGCCACTGGTACCAGGCGGCGTGCCGCGCAAAGAACCGGAAGTTGCCCACGAACTTGTTCTTCATTTTGTACCATGACAGGTGACCGCCCGTGCTGACGGAAAGCCTGTGCCAGACTTTCGCGCGCGGCTCATAGATGATCTGATACCCGGCATGGCGCGCACGCATCGACCAATCCGCATCTTCCGAATACATATAGTACGACTCATCCAGGGTTCCGATCCGCTCCACCAACTCCCGCGACGTCAGGACGCAGCATCCCGTGGCATATTCTGTGGGGCCGGGAGCATCGTACTGCCCGGCGTCGACCTC
This sequence comes from Bacteroidota bacterium, assembly GCA_036848195.1. Taxonomy (GTDB): domain Bacteria; phylum Bacteroidota; class Ignavibacteria; order UBA10030; family UBA6906; genus DAIUKN01. The sequence continues at coordinate 7,635 of DAIUKN010000002.1, read as the reverse complement.
ACGGATACCGATGTGCCGCATGGTTCCCGTCCAGAAAGAAATGGCGCCCCCCGCAAACCAGATCAGGTTCGGTGGATCATGATAATAGATCTTCGGGACAACCATGCCGGTCGAGGGATCGGAACGGAGTTGGTCGACCATGGGTCCGAGAAAACCTCTGTCCGCCACCGTGTCGTTGTTCATCAACAGGAGCAGTTCCGCGTTACCGGCCAGTGCGCGCTTGATCCCGGCGTTCATCCCGCCGGCAAACCGCCGGTTCTCTTTCAGCGCAAGGAGATCGACCTCCGGAAACGCAGATTGGAACGCCTCCACTGATCCATCCGTCGAGGCGTTGTCCACCACCAGCGTGCCGTGGTTCGGATACGCGATATCGCGCAGCGACGCCAGACAGTCGAGCGTGACTTGCCTCCCATTCCAGTTCACGAGGATGATGACGACGCGTGGCTCAGAAGACATGGCGCTGCTTTCCTTCACAGACAACACTCACCGGGGAGACAGGAGGTAGACCACTCCCGTGCAGAGGACTTCTCCGAGGAGCGGAATACCTGCGACGGGCCCCGCCGCGATTGGGCGGAGGCCGAAACGGATATGGTTCGGGCTGATCACGTAGGCCTGTTTTCGGTCGATCGTCATGCCGCTTGATCTGGTAATCTGTTCGAATGCGCGCATGCCCATCCGGAGCCGGCCGAGTTTGCGGACCTCCTGAACGACCGACGGATCTTCGCCGGTCATCCTGGGGAGCACCCGCGAAAGGGCGAACGGAATCAGATGGAAGAATGGAATCCGGGCGAACGGGGCCGACAGATGCTGCTGGTGCGCGCCAAAAGCTGAAAAGTACGGCGGAAACGTGATGAGCACCCTTCCACCGGGCCGGACGAAACCCTTCAGGCGTGCCATCATCTTCTCCTTTTCCTCAAGGTGCTCGTAGACGTCGTGCAGGACCACAAGGTCGTACTGTGTGCCGATGAAGGGGAGTGATTCCTCGTAGATATTGCCATTCGCGAAACGGATGTCGCGTTCCCCCTTCAGCGACTCCGCGGCTTCCACGCGGTGCCGGTCGATATCAAAACCGAAGGCGCGGGCGCCTCTGTCGTAGAAGGCGCAGAGTCCCCCTCCTTCGCCGCACCCGACGTCAATGACCGAGGCACCCTGCACACGCACTCCCCACCGATCAAGCAATGGCACCATGTATCGCTCGGCCACATCGTATTCGTACTGCCAGTACTTCCTGGTGTGGCTCGTCAGCTCAACCATGCCCGGCTCTCCGTTCTCTTTTCGTCCGTGAACAACAGCGCTGTTGCGCCGGCGCCCTTCGGTCTCGCGTCTCCCCGTGGAACCGCGCGCTGCAGAGAATGTTTCAACTCAGACTCTCCCGGGACGTCCGGCATATCATGGCGAACCGGCAACTGAGGATATTGGAAGATCCTGCGGTGAGAGGCGCAACGACATCGGTTCACCGGTTTGCCTCGGGCGGATCGTTCATGGGTTATGGTGACCTTCGGCCAGCGACTCAATGGCGGCAACCAGATTGTCCCAGGAGTACTTCTTCTTTTCCTTCTCCACTTCCAGCGTGAATGCTGCTCCACGGTCCCGGCGATAGAACGCCACGATGGCGTTGGCGAGAGCGGCGGGATCGCCGGGTGGCACGACGAAGCCCGTCTTATCATGGAGCACGACTTCCGCAAGCCCGCCGACGTCCGTGGCAATCACGGGCTTGTCGAAGTTGTACGCGATCTGGGCGATACCACTCTGTGTGGCTGAGACGTATGGGAGCACGACCGCGTCGGCGGCGGAGAAATACTTGGCAACCTCTTCGTTTGGCAGGTAGTCTGAACGAATCGTCACACGCGCATCGAGGTTCAGGTCGCGCACATGGGACCGGTATTTCTGCTCGTCGTCGTAGAATTCTCCCACGACGAGGAGGTGGATGCCGAGGTCGGGCGGTACCAGTCGCATGGCATCGAGAAGGACATGCAGACCTTTGTACCGGCGCACATACCCGAAGAAAAGGAGGATTCGCTTGTTCGGAAGTCCGAGAAGAACCTTCGCGTGCTGTGGCTCCATGGGAGAGCCGAATATATTGTAGACCGGATGGGGGACCTTGCGATACCGGGCATCGGGCCAGAACGCCGTCAACTCCCGTTCAACGGCGTCGGACTGGGCGATAAAGAAGTCGGTCTGCCTGAACATGAAGCGTGTGAACAGAGCGTCGAAAGGCCGGTGTTCATGCGGGAGGACGTTATCGCAGATGACTGCCACTCTGGCGGACGTGCCCCTCTTGACGATCCGCGCAATGGTCCCGAAGCAGGGGCCGAAAAAGGGGAGCCAGTACTTGAAGATCAGGAGGTCGGGGCGTCGCCGACGGATTTTGCGCCCCACGGTGATCCAGTTGAGAGGATTGATCGAATCAATCAACTGCGGTGCGGGTGTGCCGTGGAGCTCTCCGCCGCTCTCCTCCTGCGTCTTGCCGGGGAACAGAAACGCGGGATACTGGCGCTTGAACGTCACGGTCTCCACGGAGTGACGCGCGGAGAGCGCGGAAGCGAGAAGGGCATTGTAATGTGCGATTCCGCCGCGGAGAGGGTAGGCGGTGCCGACGATGACGATCTTCACGATCGTTTCCTCTCCAACGGAACGATGCCTTCGGGGGCCGGAACGCTGCTACCTCGCATGTTTCCTCCCGAGACAGATGAGCGACAACCCGACCGGGAGCGAGGCGGAGGGAAGAATATGTCGCTCGAAATCAAAGACGCGTCGCAACACGGCATTGACGGGTGCGGCCGGGATCTCCAGATCGCTGGCCTCTTTGGTCCGGAGGAGCTTCGCGAGTGTGCGTTTGCCGATTGCGACGGGAAGAAGAAAACAGTTGAAATAACTCAGGTGGTCAATCTGGAACCCCCCTGCCTCGACCAGGGAGCGTAGGTGAGCTTTCAGGTACCGACGTTTATGGTGCAATTCCACGTCGTGTCCGCTCCAGAGGGCCGGGAAAGCGGGGACAGTGATAAGGATCGTTCCTCCATCGCGCAGGAGTCTGTGACCGTCGCGAAGAAGGCCGAGGTCGTCGTCGACATGCTCGACGACGTCGAGCATCGTCACGACATCGAACGGCACGTCGACACGATAATCGCTCAGTGCGCCTGCGAAAAGGTTGGGGAGTCCCCGCTTGCGGCAGAAGTCAATCGCGCTGGGCGAGAAATCGAGCCCGAACGCCGTGTAGCGACGTGCAAATTCCTCCAGGATTGCTCCCGTGCCGCATCCTACATCAAGAATGCGCGAGCTCTTCGTCAGATGGGCGCGGCGTTCGAGGTATTCGAGCAGGATGGCCCGGCGCGCGGCGAACCACCAGTGCGACTTCTCAACCTCATAAAAGTGCGGGTAAAGGTATTCTTCCATCAGAGACCGATCTTATCCCGGATGACATACAGCGGCCGGTTCTTGACCTCCTCGTAGATTCTGCTGATATACTCCCCGATAACTCCGAGAGTGAGGAGGACCATTCCTCCAACGAACAGAACCGACAGGATGGTCGAGCTCCAACCCAGGATGGCTTTGTCGGTGAACAGTTTGGCGTAGATGACGTAGAGCCCGCCGGCGAACGACGCGAGGGCTACCAGCAGGCCGAGGTAAACCGCCAGCCGGAGAGGGACATTGGAGAAGGAAAAAATCCCGTCGAGTGCAAGCTCGATCAGCCTCCGGAGACTCATCTGTGGCTTACCGGCAAAGCGCGGCTCCCGGTCGAACGTCACCCCCGTCTGCCGGAACCCGGCCCACGCGCGCATGCCGCTGATGTATCGATTCCGTTCGGGCATCTCGCGGAACACGGCAACCACCTTCTTGTCCATTAACGAAAAATTCCCCGCGTCCATGGGTATCCTGATCGCGGAGAGGGCGTGCAGGAGCCGGTAGAACGCCGTGAAGGCCGCGCGTTTCACCCGGTGTTCCTGCCGGCTTCGCTTGACGGTGTAGACGACGTCGAACCCTTCCTTCCATTTTGCCACGAGTTCGGGAAAGAGTTCAGGTGGATCCTGGAGATCACCGTCCATAAGGATGACGGCATCTCCCGATGCCATGTCGAGTCCGGCGGAAATGGCGACCTGATGACCGAAGTTCCGGGAAAGCCTGACGACCTTGAACCGGTGGTCGCGATCGTGAATGCCCTTCAGCATGGCGAACGATTCGTCGCGACTCCCGTCGTCGACAAAAATGACCTCGTAAGGGCCGTCGAACGTAGCAGCTGCTTTGACCAACCGGTCATGAAGCTCGGGGATGGTCTTCTGCTCGTTGAAGATGGGGATGATGATGGAGTACATCAGGCGATTTTCCTTGACCGTATCAGTGAGAGTGCTCCGCCGCCGGTGCAGATCAGAAGTGCGGCGAGCGTGATGATTCCGCCTTGCTCAAACGAGGCGGGTGCAAACCGGACGTCGACGCGGTGAACACCCCGTGGAACAAAGACCCCGCGCAGATGATAGTCAGTCCGGAAAACTTCAGTTTCGTTCCCGTCCACAAATCCCTTCCAGCCGGGGTAATAGATCTCGCTCAGGACGAGGAGGCCGTCGGCGGCCGCATGGACATCAAGGGCAATGGAATTGTTTTCGTATCCCGTAATGCGAACACTGTCGGCGGCTCCTGAATCAGGAACAGAGAGCGCGTGCCCGGGCTCCTTCTCCAGTACAGCTGTCGTTCTGTGGTTGAAGTCCGGGCCCTGGATATAAGCGGTAAGCTCCGCTTCGGTCGGAGCGATGTGGATGTGGTGCAGCATGAAAGCACGGGGAAGGGCAGTGGGATTCGGGACGAAATTCAGGCCACGGTTCTGCTCGGTCACCGTCTTGTATTTCACGTTCAGAAGATCAAACGCCTTGTCGGTCGGCATCGGAGCATAGGTCCGCTGCAAAGCGAGGGGCGTATATCCTTCCATCATGAAGATCCGGTCAACCATTCCCTGGTTGCGGTCCACGATCATGCCCTGTGAGTTTCGCGTGTTGATGCGGAAGAGTTCCCGTTCCCCCTGCTGTTTCAGGAAACGCACCAGCCGTTCAGACCGGCCGAAATAGTCTGCCGGGTTAACCTTTCCGTTGCTCTGGTTTCCACCGAAGAGGATCATGTCGAACAGGAAGATTCCTGGAAGGAGTACGACGCTCCAACGCAGGAGCGGCCCCGGTTTGAGCAGGAGGAGAAGCAATCCTCCGGAAATCGTCCATACGGTCACGCCGACGAGGGCGTCGTGCCTGATGGCCGCGGCGGCCTGTGCGTTGCTCAGGAAGGGGAGTATCCCCGATAGCAGGCCAGACACAATCAGAAGCCAAAGCGCGATTCCGGCTCCGAGCAATGTCAGGAGAATCTTCCGGATCTGCCGCCGGTGGTTCTCGGGCAGGCGGTTGTCAAGGATTTCCTGCAGCGAGAAAGCGGAGAGAAGCGCTGTGGCGAAACTGAGAAAGATGCCGATCCGGGCGGGGTTCCGGAAGCGGGAGAATCCCGGCACAAAATCATAGAAAAGCTTGTGGAGAAAGAAGTTGGCTCCCAGGGCATACAGCAGCGCGAACACGACCACGCCCCAGAGAAATGCAATGAATGATTTCGAACGGAAGTGGCGGAGAGAAAGGATAGACAGCATCAGCGGTAATGCGCCGAGATAGATGCAGGTTTCCCAGAAGTACCAGTACGTCCCCGGTCCGTAATACGCATAGGCGTCAGGCCCCGCCGTTCCGAACATCTTCGGCTGCAACAGCGTGAAGAGCTGCGACCAGGCGAGCGATCCCTCGCTCGCCTTTTCGTATGTGATCTGTGCCCGCTGCGATAGATCGGCAAGCTCGGCTGTCGGAAGCAGCTGCACCAGGGCGACCGCCACGGAAAGGGTGACGATGGTCGCTGCTTTTGCGCTCATCACGATGGCGGGGGGCTTCAGAAGACCCTTTGGTCCGTCGACGCGGAGGAGCTCAAACAGGAAGAGGGCGAAGAGAAAGAGGTAGAAGTAGAGGGAAAGCTGCGGGTAGCCGGCGAAAATGGAGTGTCCAAGAGTAAGCGCGGCAAGGAAGACCCAAAACCATTGCTGACCGCGCAGGGCACGGAGAAAGAGCAGTGTAACGAGCGGGTACCAGGCAACGAGCATGATGATCTGCTGATGGATCGAATGGACGATCATGAAGCCTGAAAGCATGAACGCCACGCCGGCAAACAGCGAAGGAACGGGGCGTAGCTCGAGGAAGCGGGCAAGAGCCGCCATACTGACTCCGGCCAGGACATAGTGCAGGACGATGACGAGCTCGAGCCATGCAAAATGAAGCGAACCATTCTTCACGGCCAGGGAGAGAATCGTGCAGGGGAGATACAGAACGGTTGTCTGGATATCGGCGAGGAACGGGATGCCGTTAAATGTGTACGGGTTCCAGAGCGGGAATTGGCCCATCGCCATGGAGGTTGCCGCGAAGCTCCTTACCGGATAGCTATAATAGAGAAAATCTTCCCAGAGGAAAGCTTTTCCGAGGAGGATGTCGCGGAAGAAAAACAGGGCGAAGGCTGCAATGACGGCACAGACGTGCCAGAGCTTCGGTTCAAACGGGGCTTGCTCCCCGGCAGATGCTGTGCGCGGAGGGATACTGCGTGCCTTCGTGGTCCCGCTGGTCATGGACGCAGGCCCGGTTTCCGTCGGGGAAGCAGACGCACACAGGCGTCGAAAACTCTCTTCACAGACAGGTATTGCATACAGTCGTTCGGGCAGACCTGTGAGTAGAAGCAGGGGCAGTCGAAGTCGGGTTCCAGAATTTCCCCGAGGCCGTAGAGGTCGAATTCGTTGCGGTTGAAGACGTTATTGAAGAGGACGATCTTCTTGTTGAGGCCGATCGTGATGTGCATGGCCATGGTGACCGCCGTGACAACGAGCTGGCATTGGTCGACCAGGTTGATGAACTGCGGCAGAGGGAAATGGCCGGGGTAGAGGGCCCCGCTCTTCCGGGCGATCCGGCGGTTCTTGGGGTCTTCCTGGGCGCCGCCCAGCAGCAGCGGGACGTACCCCGCACGTTTGAGCTGCTTTGCCAGCGCGACCCAGTTCTTCTCCGCCCAGAGGCGGGAGACCCAGCGGCCCCCACAGCCTGTATTGAGTCCGACGATCGGCTTTTTCGCCGGGAGTTTCCACGCATAACCGTCTTCGGCGTGCGCGTCGAGAATGTACCGTTCGCCGCCAAAGGCGAACCCGCAGACCTCGAAGAGCTCCTGACAATAGCTCCTGGTATTGTCCCTGCTCAGGTCGTCGAACACGCCGGTCATGAATTTGTGTGCGGCGTCCGCGTCAGCGGGGGCGGGCTTCCCGTTCACAAGGGTGAATCCCTTTTTCACCGCGGCTGTCAGTGAGACCGCAAGTGCGCACGCCTCGCGGTCTTTGTCCAGATTGTAGAGAATGTCAAAGTGAGTAGCCTGGAGGGCCGTAAGACTCTGAGCGGTGAAGGGGAGGACCACATCGGCCTGCGGAGGAACAATCTCCGGTGTGAGCGTAAGCCACCAGATGCGCGCTTTCGGATAGACTGCCTTGAGCCGGTGCAGGAGGGGGGTTGTGCGGATGACATCCCCGATGGCGCCGAGTTTGATGATGAGAATGGAGGATTGCTGAGGCTCGTACCGAGAACAGGTGTGTCCGTGTTA
>DAIUKN010000001.1:24372-32376 GCA_036848195.1 Bacteroidota bacterium | reverse complement strand
TCGATTGTAGATGAGACCGAACCGGGAGGACCTGATGTCGTGGTAGAGCATCAGGTAGAGGAAGCCGTAGACCGCCGAGAGCGAGATGGCCGTATACCCGAGAAGCGCAGCCGACACGTGGAAGCCGAGGACGAGGCTGTGCAAGTAATCGGGAATTTTCAAAAGGTCCTTGATGAACAGCGAGGAGACGGTCTGGAAAAGCAGCGCGAGGATGAGGATGAAAAAACCGGTGTTACTCACCTTCGTCCGGAGCTCGATGTACAGGTAGCCGACGGCGATGCATGCCGCCAGCATGGTCATGATCTCGTAGACGGTGGTAATGGGCGGGTGGTCAAACGCTACGGTCCGTGCGGCGAGGTACACAAGATGGAGAATGACAACCCCGATCAGGAAGGGGGTCTTCATCCTCTCGACGGAGCGGGGGTTTGCGAAGAACGACAGCGCGTAAAGCCCCACAAGTCCTGCATACAGGAGCGGAAGCGCAATCAAAAGAACGTCGACAAGAACTTTGGTGTCCATCGGCCCTGAAGAAAACAGGAGAAAAATGCTTTATAATGTACGAACATTTCTGCTGAAATGGAAACGGCGGGGCTCGCTTCCCCCCGCCTCAGATTTATTCGTTTCCGGGATCTTTCGAATCCCACGGGTCTTCTGTATATTGAGGCGTGTCCAGATTGCACACTGCACTGTCAGGGCAACCGCGATGGAGATTGAGGGCTCATTTGTCTGTCCCTACTGTTTTCAGGTGAATACGATCCTGATTGACGTGAGCGCCGGCCAGCGCCAGGAGTACATCGAGGATTGTCAGGTGTGTTGCAGACCCGCACTGCTCGCCATCGTCGTGGACCAGGAGCGGCGCGAGGCGGAGGTCACCGCGTCGACTCCGTAAGCGTTCAAGATTCCCGGAAGGAAAACTCCGCACAATCGCCGGTCAGCACGAACATGATCTCGTACTGAACGTGATGATATTGCAGGTCCGTTACCGTCCGATTGAACCGGTGAATACCGGTCAGGGGAACTTCGTAGGACGCCCTCAGAATAGGCTTCCAGTCGTCGGAGGATCCGCTATTCAGCCCGACAATCATGTCCACGTCCGACCGGACGGCGAGATCCTTGAGGTGGTCGTGGATTGACTCGGCGATCTTCTTCTGTTTGCCTAACACGCGCTCCAATGCCTTGATGTCAATCCTTCCGACAGTCGGCGTGGGCCGGGATCCCATGGTTCTCCGCTCCCTCTCCCGCCGTGTCGCCACTCCCTCAGGCGTAAGCATCTGCGCCATCGTGAAATCCAGGACGTACACGTTCAGATCCCACCATTTGGTTGAAAGGACCTCATCGAGCGCGTCGCGAATCTCGTAAATGTGATCGTCGATCCTGGTATACAGATGCTCCTTCCCGAGGGCCACCGATCCGAACGCAAACGGGAGAAGAACGCCGTGTGCCCGGAGATCGTTCAGGATCCCGAAGTGGGTTCCACGAACCCTGATGGATTCCTGCTTGTTCAAAAGAAGGACACCGGTCTTGCTCACGTTCATACTTTTGCCGGCGATCCGGCTCAGATAGAAGCGGAGGCCTCCGCGGTCGAGTGCGAACGCGAATTCCTTGTTCTCAATCCCCTTCTCCTCCAGCATGAACGGGACATGGGCAGGCTTCTCTTCAAGGGGGATTTGAGCCACGGCATGGAGGTACACCGCGTCTTCATCCGAGAGTTCGTATGATATGCGTGGATGCGCTCCGCGACCGGGCGCATGGGGGTTCACGTCGTAGTGAACGTCGCTGATGCCCGGCGACATTTCGGCTTGGGGCTCCGGCGCCACCGGCGAGCGTTCTTCACGGGGTGGCTTCGGCGGAAGCGCGGCGGGCGGGACAACGGACGGTTCCGGCCCTGGTGGAGGAGCCACGCTTGCCCGGGAAGGCTCTTCGTGCTTCGCCTCAAGCGGCTTTCTGACCGGAGCTTCCGGCGTTACCCCCGGATGCTCTTCGCGCTTCGGCTTCTCCGGAAACCTGGCCGGCGGGACGGTGGGTGGCGGCGCGGTCTGACGGGCGATCGCGGGATCGGGAACCACCTTCGGCGACGGACCAACGGTCGCCTGAGCCGGTTTCTCCTCTTTCGCCTCAGGCAATTCGACAGTGAAGATCGACGCGAACGGATGGCGCCTTTCTGCTTCGACCGGCAGAGGAGGCGGCTGCTGTGGCGGAGAATCCGACACGGCCGGCGAGGGGGGAGTTTTCACGGGCTCCGATGTCGGTTCTGCCGGAACCCCGGCTGGAGGGGTCCCCTTCTGGAGCTCCAGGTACCGGTTGTCGACGATCTGCTCAAATTCATCCAGGAGGCGACGAACGAGGTCGGGGCCGCCGTGAGCCTCAAGCTCGGCCAGTCTCCTTCTGATGTTCTCCCGCTGGGCGAGCTGAAGAAGTATCTCCCCAATCAACGTGACACCCCGGCGGTCTTTCCCGATTTCGTCCATGCGGGGTAAGATACATATTGAGTGAACAAACGTCAAACTTGCGAAACCGTGAAAGTTTTCATAGTATTCCTTGACTCCTTTCCCCGAAGCTCGCATCCCACAGATGAGTTCAGAACAGCTCGATACCGCCACAGACAGGCAGCTTGTACGCGCGGCAAAGACGGGTGACAAGGCGGCATTTACGTCGCTGGTCCGGCGGTACGAAGAGACGGTATACCGGTTCTCGTTTAAGATGTGCCGCGACAGGGAGAAGGCCGAGGAAACCCTCCAGGATACATTCGTGAACGTCTACCGTAAGCTGGGGACCTTCGACGGCAAGTCGAAGTTCAGTACCTGGCTCTACGCAATCGTCACGAATAACTGCCTGATGAAACAGCGGCGGCGGAAGATGCAGGATCTGGAAGATCCCCTGGAGGAGTACGACGACCCTCCCGGCACCGACAGCAGCCGGCGGCGGTCGAGCGCGCGATGGGACGAAACGCCGGCAGATCAGTTGATTACGAAGGAGCTCCGGTCACTACTCGACCGGGCCATTGATTCACTGCCGGTCGACTACCGGGTCGTGTTTGTGCTCAGGGATGTCGAGGGGAGATCAAATGAAGAAACGGCAAAAATCCTTCACCTGTCGGTCGAAGCCACAAAATCCCGGCTGCGACGAGCGCGCGCATTTCTGCGCGACAAGCTCCATCCGTATATGACTTCGCGCGAAAGAGAACGACGATGACGTGCAAAAAAACATACCGGTACATTTGCGACAACCTGGATGAACGCTTGGATTCTCCGCGTTGCCGCCAGATCAGGCAGCACCTCGAGAACTGCCCGAAGTGCAGGGCTTACCTCGATTCCATCAAGAAAACCGTCGCCCTCTACAAAGCGGGCATCGCGCCCGACATACCTGCGTCGGCTCATCGCCGCCTGATGAAAACCATCGATACTGAAATGTCTCACCTGCAGAAGTCTCCCGCCCGGCGATCTCCTCAGACCGGCAGGCGTTGAACTTTTTTTTCCCTTCTGGAGACCCTTCACCAGAATTCGTGCATCAGACCCTTACAGGTATTTCGCCATTAACAGGAGGCTATCATGAAGAAGAATATGGGAACTGCAGACCGGGCCATCCGGCTCTTTGCCGCGGTCGTGATCGGAATTCTGCTCATCACAGGGCAGCTCAGCGGCACGCTTGCAACGGTCCTCGGAATTTTCGCCATCGTTTTTTTGCTGACAAGCGCGATCGGCTTCTGCCCCCTCTACCTCCCCTTCAACATCTCGACCCTTAAGAAAACGGAGTCGAAATAGCACAGCGAGGGAAATCGGGGGCCGGGAACATCGGGGTTACTGAACAACCCTCCGACCATTCCCGGCGTCGCCACGTTCGAACTCCGGGGGACTGATGACTATCTGGAGCCGGCGAGTCCTCTTCGTCCTCACGGGGGCAGCTGGAGGTTTTGCTTACTACTATTATATCGGGTGCGCCAACGGCGCCTGCCCCATAAGTTCAAATCCGTACGTCAGCACACTTTGGGGCTCCCTGGTAGGCGGAACGCTCGCAATGGGGAATAGAGGGAAGACGTGAACATCCTCCTTTTTGTGCTGATGGGGGTTTTGACCCTTCTGGTCTCCGCGCAGGTTTTCGCTCTCCTGAAAGCCAGGTCCCTTCGGGGCAGACCTGTCGCAGGCCTCGAAGGATCCCTCGGCCGGGCCGTAGCGGCGGGGAACAGGGTCATGGCGTACTGCTACAGCGACACGTGCGCCGCCTGCCGGGCACAGACGCCGGTGATTGACAGGTTGCAGAGGGAGTTTCCCGACATCTTCAAGATTGACGTCGTCCGTGATCGGAAAAACGCCAGGGCTCTCGGGGTGATGGGGACGCCGGCGACGGTCCTTATCGCAGGGGGAATAGTCAAAGAATACCTCCTCGGTGCGAGGACTGAGGCGGAGCTGCGGAACCTTTTCCGGTAATCAGAGGTCGAAGAGACTAACTGCGCAGCTCCCCGCTCAGACGGGAAAGAGGGCCCGCGCCAGGAACCCTGAAAAGAACAGGATACCGAAGAGGATCGGCCCCAGCACAAAGAGGCCGAGAGGGAACATCGCTGCAAAAATCGTCCCGCGTACCCACCGCTGTTTCAGGGCCTGCCAGAAGACCAGCAGTGAAAACGGAAGGTTGACTGCAAGCGCAGTCACAAGTCCCGCAGAGTACCCACCGAGCACAACCGCACTCACCAGATGAGCAAAGGCGTTCAGGAAGAGGACCACCTGGAGGCCCACCAGGAGGTGGACGCCCGGACCGTGCGGGCGCTCCAGACGTCCGAATGCCGCAAAGAGGAACGCCGCGAGCGTGACGACGATGAGCGAAATCAGGAATTGTTCATAGCTAATTGGCGGCAGGAGAATGCGCATGAAGCGCGGCAGTCCGATCTTCGCCGCCGCGAGCGTCTCTTTCATGAACAGCGCCTCTTCCACGTTATGGATGGCAAAGAGGACCGGGACCAGCCAGAGAATGATTTTCCTGTTCGTCAACATCAGTAAAGAGGGAGCATATCGGCGATACGGCTTTTGCCCCAGACCCCGCCAACTCTCAGCGCGAGGGGCGTCAAAACGTTTCCGAGCGTGTCCACTCTGGCGTAGGGATGATCCAGCTTCAGAAAGCTCGTGAGAGCTGGAATCCGCTTCTTGTAGTCGATTCTGAGCCAGCCTGAGAACGAGAGGTTGAGCGTCGTGAAGATGGGGTCAGGCAACAAGCGAAATTCCTCCGGCGTCACGAATTGACCCAGGCCGATTTGCAGGGCGTTGAGGGAACCGGAATAGACAGCGAACATCTCTTCGCCAAATTTCCCGGTCCTGAGTGCTGTCAGAAAATGCTTCAGGGATCCATCGTAGGTCTTCTGGCGATTGGCGAGCCAGTTGCTCTGCTCCGGTTCCGAACGGGGAGTCAGCTCTTCGAACATCGGATGGAGCGTGTATTGACCGACATCGTGTTCGACGTCCCATTCGAATGATTCCAGCACAATAGCAATTCTGTAGCCCAGCGAGCGGTTCTCGACCATCAGAGTGCTGTCCGTCACTGCGGATAACACACCGGTCCGATCATCGAACCGGAAGTCGAGAATCTCGGGGTTTCTCATCGTGCAAAGCAACGCATTGTCGGTCTGCCCGATAAACGCTTTCCGGAACAGCTCCAGATTGCGCTTCCACTCCAGCGGTTCCCGGCCATAGACCTCAACCTCGTCGCTCCGGAGTTCCCGTGCGCGAAGCCGGAAATCACACCGGAAAGAACCGGCAGAACCGACTTCCACATCAACCGTCATGGGAGAGTGTCCGACCCGCGAAGCAACCACCTGGCAGGGGCCTGGACGGATGTTCGTGAGGATGTACGTACCGTCGGCGCCGGTCGATGTCCCGGACGTTGTATTGGCGACGAAGACATTCACAAATTCGAGCGGCTCCCCTGTCGCCTCGTCGGTCACTCTTCCCGCGATCGAAGGTCCCGTGCGGGTTTGCCCGTCGGAGAGGGGGGACGCCGACAGGACAAGAGCCGCCATGATCAGTGCACCAACTATCCTCTCCATATACCGTCAGAGATAGTTGAACTCCAGAGCCTTCTTCTCAAGTTCCTCGCGAAACTCCGGGGCGGCTATGGCAATCAACGCCCGTGCCCTGTCGCGGATCTTTTTCGCGTAGAGGTCAGCCACACCGTATTCGGTAACCACGAAGCGGACGTGGTTTCGCGTCGTGACGACGCCACCCCCGGGCTTGATCGTCGGGACAATCTTGCTCATGTTCAGACCTTTGATCTTCGCGGTGGCGGGGAGGGCAATCACCGGGACGCCGCCTTTGCTGCGCGAGGCACCGTAGATGAAATCCACCTGCCCGCCTACGCCGCTGTAGAGTCTCGTCCCGATGCTGTCCGCGCAGACCTGTCCCGTGAGATCCACCTCGATCGCTGAATTGATCGCCACCATCCGGTCGTTCTGCGCGATGACGAACGGGTCGTTAACGTACTCCGTCGGGTGGAGCTCCACAACAGGATTGTCGTTCACGAACCTGTAGAGGCGTTTCGTTCCCAGCATAAACCCGGCGATGATCTTGCCGGGGTGAAGGCTCTTGCGTTCACCGTCGATGACACCGCGTTCGACGAGTTCAACGACGCCATCCGAAAAGAGCTCCGTGTGGACACCCAGGTGCTTGTGGCTGCTCAACTGGTTGAGGACGGCGTCAGGAATCCCTCCGATGCCCATCTGAAGCGTGGCGCCGTCGGGGATCAGTCCGGCGATATGTTTTGCGATCTGCTGGGCCAACGGCGAGGGATCTCCCATCGGCGTCTCCGGGAGCTCATAGTCCACGGGGACAATATAGTCGAGCTTGGAAATATGGATAAACGCATCGCCAAGCGTCCGGGGCATGTTGGGATTGACCTCCGCAATAACGATCTTTGCCGAGGCCGCGGCCGTCTTGGTGACGCCGACTTCGACACCGTACGAGCAGAATCCGTGCTCGTCGGGCGGCGTGACCTGGATCAGCGCCACGTCGAGGGGAAGGGACCCGTTCTTGAAGAGTCCCGGAATCTCGGAGAGGAAGCACGGCGTGAAGTCGGCCCTCCCTTCGTTCACCGCCTGCCGGACGTTGTCGCTGATGAACAGCGTGTTCACGCGGAGGTGTCCCGCCATGGCCGGAGCGGCGTAATCGGAAAGACCGATGGTCAGAACCTGGACGATTTCGACATCCCTCAAATGCGGTGCCCGCTTCACCAGGGCGCCGATAACCGTCTGGGGAACGGAGCAGTTCCCCGTGAGGAAGACCCGCTGGCCTGACTGAATCACCCCGACCGCCTGATCTGCGTCTACGCTCTTCTTCTTGTACATATCCATCATGCTCACAGCCCCACCTCCTGCACACCGAGATGTGCCGCGAGCGACGCGTTCACCACGTGACCGCCGTGGAGAATCACGCCACGTTTCAGGGCAGGGAGCGCCACCAGCGCGTCGGCAAGCCCTTTGTTGGCAATCTCGAGCATAAACGGCCATGCGGCGTTGTTGAATGCGTGCGTGGCAGTCCGCGCGATCACCGACGTCATGTTGGGAACGCAATAGTGAATCACCTGCTCTTCGATGAAGGTGGGATCGCGATGCGTCGTCGGGCGGCTTGTCTCGACGCACCCTCCCTGGTCGATGGAGATGTCCATGAGAACGGAGCGTGGCTTCATCGTCCGGACCAACTCACGGGTGATCACAATGGGTGCCCGTTCACCCGGCTTGAGAACCGCACCGACGACGACATCGGCAAACCGGACCACCTTGCGGAGGTTGAATGGGTGGGATACCATCGTGACCGGTCTTGCCCCGACCCCGCTGATCTGGTCGAGTTCCCGCAGCCGCCCCAGATCCTGGTCCAGCACGTAGACGCTTGCCCCGGCGGCGAGGAACCCTCTCGCCGCGGCGGTTCCATACGTCCCCGCCCCGAGAATCACCACCTCCGCAGGAGGAACACCGGGCGCTCCTCCGAGCAGAATACCTTTCCCGCCGTTATTGTTTGCAGCAACGTT
>DAIUKN010000001.1:0-24362 GCA_036848195.1 Bacteroidota bacterium | reverse complement strand
TTGCGGCCAGCTGAGGGGTCATGCGTCCCGCGGCCTGACTGAGAGGGATCAGAACGGGAAGCGAACCATCCTCGTTCTGAATCATTTCGTAGGCGATCGCCGTCACCTGTTTGGCAAGCATCCGGTCGACCAGATCCCTCGGACTGACGGCCATGTGGAGGAAGCCGAGAAGGGTGCATCCATCACGAAGCCATTCGATCTCGCCCGCGGCCGGGCGCTCGACCTTGAAGACCAGATCCGCCCTTCCGTATACTTCTTCCGGCGAGTAGACGATCCGCGCACCGGCGCGCTCGTAGTCCAGATCGGCAAAGCCGACACCCCGCCCGGCATCCTTCTCCACGCAACATGCATGGCCCGCTGCTGTCAGGAGCTCGACGCCTGCCGGCGTCAGCCCGACCCGATGTTCGTCTGCGCGATGCTCGCGCGGCACGCCAATGTCCATGGTACCTCCCAGAGAAACGGATGTTGCCAGGTGATGCAGACCGCAGACACCGATGGCGGAGAGTAACGGAAGCAAGATACAAAACCGCCGCGGCATTTGCCATCCCCCGTCCGCGTTGCTGCTTTCAGGAATATTCAGTATTTTTGATCTCATCACACTCTAACGGAGACCCCGATGAAAATCCTCGTGACCGACGGCATCTCACCCGAAGGCGCAAAGATCCTCGCCGATGCGGGACATGACGTCAATCAGAAGACATTGACCCCGAGCGAGCTCCTGATAGCTATCCCCGATTACGACTGCATCATCGTACGCTCTGCAACCAAGGTAACAAAGGAAGTCATCGACGCAGGGAAAGCTCTCAAGGTTATCGCCCGCGGGGGCGTTGGCGTCGACAACATTGACGTGAAGCACGCACAGAGCAAAAAAATCATGGTCCTCAACACCCCGGCCGCTTCAGCCATTTCCGTGGCGGAACTGGCTATCGGGCATATGCTCGCCGTCTCACGCTTTCTCCATGTGAGCACAGCCGAAATGCGCGGAGGAAAATGGCCGAAGAAGGAATACTCCAAAGGCACCGAGCTGTATAACAAGAACCTCGGGATCGTTGGACTCGGCAATATCGGGAAAGAGGTGGCCCGGCGTGCGCTCGGCATGGGGATGCGCGTTCTCGCCTACGACCCGCCGTTCGCCCCGATGGATTTCTTCGTGGAAATCACGACGAAAGAGAAGCTTCTGGCTAACGCTGACTACATTACCCTCCACCTTCCCTACAAAAAGGAGCAGGGACCCACCATCGGCCGGGCGGAGATTGAGCAGATGAAGAAGGGTGTCATCATCATCAACTGTGCCCGGGGAGGCGTGGTGGACGAGCAGGCGCTGCTGGAAGCACTGAACAGCGGCAAAGTCGCAGCAGCGGGCCTCGACGTGTTCATGGACGAGCCCCCCGCCGACGCTCAGAAGGCACTGATGAACCATCCACGCGTGAGCGTCTCGCCCCACATCGGCGGGTCAACGGTTGAAGCTCAGCAGCGGGTGGGGACGGAGATCGCCCTTAAGGTGGTCAAGGCGTTGAATCCGGATCGGCATCAGCTGGAAGAGTAAGACCCCTCGCTCACTGTGAGCCTTCGGTGCGGCGCCCGGCCGGAAGCGGGCGCCGCAACAGTTCGCTCTCTCCGGACCTTTCTGCTCTCTCCGTACCATAGCCGCGGCTTCCGCGAGTCAAGCGGCCATCATGCAGTGCGACGGCGACGCCAAGGAGTGCGTGCCCGAGTGAAGTCGACTGAGTCCCCGGCCTCCCTTCATCGTGTCGAGCGATTTTCCTACCGTCTCAATGCCGGGCCGGCATCGAGCACGACCACACGCCTCGGACAGCGGGCCTGCGGGTCCCAGTGGAGAAGCTCGGCTTCCCCCTGCTCGATCTTGAGAAATGTAAACTGATGGATGTCGCGGTACAGATTCTCACCATCGGAGAATATCCCGATCCAGGTCCCGGTGTTGAAATACGTGGCCCCACCCTTCATCACCGAGAGGTCTTCATAGTGCGAATGCCCGAAAACCACATACCGGGTTTCCATGAATGCCGCTGCCTGAGCTGCCGCCTTCCGGAGCGCCAGGGTGAGGTCCTGGGCTGATCTCCCCTTCCTCCGGTGGCGCACCTGCCACGCACGTACGCTGGCGGCAAGAAAGGCGAGGAATGCCATGCTGAGGAGCTGCGGAACTCGCAGGAGGAGCAAAACGTTTAAGACGTCCACCCATATGGAGGGCTCCTGCCGGGCGAGGATAGCTCTTGCCCAGTCTGCGAGTTCGGGAATGTAGGTCATGGCATAGACGGGAAGGAGAAAGGCTGCCACCCGAACCGGGCTGCCAAGAGTTTTCGCGAAGTATCTCAAAGGACCGAGGGCAAGAGCCGGCGCCACCTTCTTGGCGTCCAGGGCACGGAGCTGCCGGGCAAGCCACTCCGCCTTCTCACTCTCCCCGCCGGAAAATCGTTCCGCTTCCTCCTGTAGTCTTTCCCTGTTCCTCTCGTCGATCTGCCGGTACAAGCCTCTCCGTCTCTGCTGAGCCTGTTCAGCTGATTTTCTGAAGGACTTCCAGAGATAGTTCCCCGCAGTTCCGGCGGCCGAAAGAAAGATCAAGGGATGTCTCCGGAAAAACACCTGCAGGTACCTTGACACTGGGCGGATGTTGTCGGTCAACGGATTGAAGACTTCCACCCGGTTGGTAAAATACCGGACGAGGAGACTGGCCAGATCGAGCTCTACCTGCTCACCTGCCGCCGGAGAGTCGACGGGGAGTACCGGGTTCAAGAAGTTCCTGAACGATGTGGCATCTTCATACTGGTTCCCATGCTCTACAAAAAGCAGTCCCGGGACATAGAAGAACCATGGGAGAAACTGCAGATTCTTCCGGACGCTCTCGCGCCGGGCCTCCGGCAGGAACGCTTCCAGCCGGCATACAATGCGTTCCCGCACGCTCTCCCAGAAAAGCTGTACATCGTGATTTCCTTTGATGATGTTGACCAGATGTCCCTCAGCGAGAAAGAGCGCAAGCGCGCTGAAGAAGCCGGGATGACCATCGATGATCTTGTCTGCCTGGAAAACCGACGCAGCTTCCGAGGAGCGCAGCCCGTACTTCGGCTGCAAGTCAGCCTTCCGGATACCATACGCGGCAAACTCGTCCGGCGTGGGACGGACCAAAACCTGGAGGAAATCGAACATGTCCCCGTTCATGATGAGCGTGCAGGGACCTCGACGCGAGTGGTGCCGGAGGAATTCAGCGAATTCTTCATCCCAGAAGAAGTCTTCGGTTGGGGACCAGCGACCTGATCCAGGATCGCGCCCGCTGGTCATGTGCAGATCAGAGATTACGAGGTACGTCATTCCGGTCAATGGAGGAGTCCAACGGCATGTCCGTTTCACGAAAATAGGCCCGGGACTCCGTAATAGCAAGGGCTGACCGGGTCGATCCACCGTTGAACTTCCCGTAATTATTACCGATATTATAGGTTCGGTCCATGTCGTCAATCTTTTCCGGGAGACTGAAGCCGTGTTCAAACTCCTCAAGTGGCTATTCATCCTGGCCTTGATCGTGGCCATCGCAGGCATATTCTGGGTTGCATTCGGTCTTTGGACGGGGATATACTCTGTCTACTCCTCTCCCCCCTCCAAAGCGTACCCGGAAGGAGTCACGCTGCTGGTGACTCGCGATGAAGGTGAGCCAATGTTCAATTCGCCGCAGTACGTACCTCCTCCCAAGAATCCGGTTAGCAAAGGGGGCGGCCTGGGATTCGAGGGCTTGCACATGCCAGCGAAGCCGTTGCCCATAAGAACAATCATCAAGCTCCCTTACATCGAATGGGCGTACAAGAAGTCTCTGGAGCCCGCAAAGCCTTAACCCGGCAAAATAAACGTAGAACGTGAAACTTTTGAAGCGGTGCTGACGTTCTTCTGGAATCGGAAGAATTATGACCCTATCATCGGAAAAAATCGATCTCTCGTCGCTCCGCATCAGCCACGAGCAAAAGGAGCAGTCCCTGAAATCGGGAATCCCCTGGAAGGTCATTGTCCCCGCCCTCCTGCTGGCTCTCCTCGTCGCCGGCTATTTTCTCCTCCGGCCCGGAATGGGCGGGACCACTGAAGTGGATATTGCCACGGCAACCCTGACCTCACCTGCACAGGCAAACGCTGTCCTGACCGCGAGCGGGTATGTCGTGGCTCAGGTCAAAGCTGCGGTTGCATCGAAAGGGACCGGGCGGCTTGAGCGCCTCTTTGTGGAAGAGGGCGACAAGGTCCGGAAGGGGGATCTGATCGCCCGGCTTGAGGACCAAGATGTCATCGCGGCGCTTGACAGAGCGCGTGCTGATCTTGGCGTTGCCAGAGCCGATTCGAGCGACGCGCGACGCTCGGCAGACCGGCAGCAGTCGCTCCTCACTTCCGGTTTGTCCTCGAAAGCGGAGTTCGACGGCGCCGAAGCGAGATACGGCAGGGTCGTGGCAACGATCCTCTCTGCCCGCGCTGCGGTCCGTTCGGCCGAAGTCGGAGTGGAGAACACTCGCATCAGGGCGCCGTTCGACGGTACGGTGCTCACAAAAAACGCGGACGTCGGCGAAGTTGTGGCTCCCTTTGCATCCTCCCTCAACTCGCGCGGCGCGGTTGTTACGATGGCCGACATGTCGTCGCTTCAGGTCGAAGCGGACGTCTCTGAATCCAATATCACGCGCGTCACGCCGGGTCAACCGTGCGAGATCGTGCTCGACGCTTATCCCGAGAAGCGATACGCCGGCAGTGTCTACAAAATCGTCCCCACGGCGGATCGCGCGAAAGCCACCGTGATGACGAAGGTCGCCTTCACGGAACGGGACAGCCGCGTTCTCCCGGAAATGAGTGCCAAGGTGACCTTCCTCTCGAAAGATTCCGAAAAGTCGGAAGCCGGGGCTCCTTCCAGACTCACCGTCCCGGCTTCGGCCGTGGTTCCCAGGAACGGATCCTGGCTTGTACTCGGAGTCCGCGATGGAAAGATCGTCGAAACCCCCGTCCGAACCGGAGGGACACTCGGCAACCGGATCGAAATACTGGAGGGGCTCGTCCCGGGCGATCAGGTTGTGCTCCGCCCCGACCCGTCGCTGACACCGGGCACGAAAGTAAAAGCGAAATAAACCAGCAGTCTCGGAGACTATCCATGGCAACAGGCAACGGCCGGCCGATGATCGAAGTGAAGAATGTGTCGAAATCCTACCGGCGCGACAGCATCGAGATTCCGGTGCTCAACAATATCTCCATCACGGTTCCTGAGGCCGAGTTCCTCGCGCTGATGGGCCCATCCGGTTCGGGAAAGACCACCCTTCTGAACCTTGTGGCCGGAATTGACAAGCCGAACTCGGGCGACGTCATCGTTCACGGGACAGACATCGGGAGGCTGAACGAGTCGGAGCTCGCCCGTTGGCGCTCAACCCACATTGGATTCATCTTCCAGTTCTATAATCTCCTGCCGGTCCTGACGGCGTTCGAAAACGTGGAGCTCCCGTTGATGCTCACCAAGCTGTCCAAGAAGGAAAAAAGCGACCATGTCGAAGCCGCGCTGAAGTTGGTCGGCCTGGGCGACCGGATGCACCACTCTCCGAAGCAGCTGTCCGGCGGGCAGGAGCAGAGGGTTGCCATTGCGCGCGCCATCGTTACCGATCCGACCCTTCTGGTTGCCGACGAGCCGACAGGGGACCTCGACAAGGTTTCCGCCGCCGAGGTCATGGGTCTGCTCGACCGGCTGAACAAGGAGTACGGTAAGACGATCGTCATGGTGACGCACGACCCGCGCGCTGCGGAGCGGGCGCACAAGGTGATGCACCTCGACAAAGGCGAACTGGCCCAGGAATAGCCCGTATGTTCATTCTGAAACTTGTACTCAAGAACGCCTTGCGGCATAAGCTCCGAACGATCCTGACCATCGTTGGCATCGCGATCGCCGTCACGTCGTTCGGATTCATGCGCACCGTGGTGACTGCCTGGTCGGCAGGCGTGGAGGCGTCAGCGGCAAACCGGATGATCGTCAGGCATGCCGTCTCGTTCATCTTCCCCCTCCCTCTCGCCTATCGCGACCAGGTCGGCAGAATCCCCGGCGTCGCCGAGGTATCCTACGCCAACTGGTTTGGAGGCGCGTATAAGGACCCGAATGACTGGAAGAATTTCTTCCCGCGGATTGCCGTGGATCCCGATACGTATTTCAGCATGTACCCGGAGTTCGTGCTTTCACCCTCAGAGTTTTCAACGTTCAAACAGGAGAGGAACTCTTGCGTCATCGGGGCAAAGCTGGCACGCGAGCAAAACATCCGGCTTGGAGATATTATCCCCATTGACGGCGACATCTATCCCGGCCGCTGGGATTTCACCGTCCGCGGCATCTACACGGGGAAGGACGCCTCCACGGACGAGACGCAGATGTTCTTCCACTGGAACTACCTCAACGAACGGATCAGGGAGCTCCAGCCGGTTCGCGAAGGCTACGTGGGATGGTACATTCTCAAGGTCCAGAATCCCGGGGAGATGTCCAGGATCGCCCGCGCGGTGGACGATCTCTACCTGAACTCCCGCGCGAGCACCAAGACGGAGACCGAGAAGGAATTCCAGCAGAGCTTCGTCTCCATGTCCAGCGCGATCATCGGTTCACTCAAGATTATCTCCTATGTGATCATCGGAATCATCCTCCTGGTCCTCGCGAACACGATCGTGATGTCGGCCCGCGAGCGGATGCGCGAATATGCGGTACTGAAGACCATCGGCTTTCTGCGCTTCCATATCGTCGGGTTGATTGCGGGCGAATCCTTGCTCATCGCATGCCTCGGTGGTCTCATCGGCCTGGGGCTGACATTCCCCGTGTCACAGGCCTTTGCAAAGGCATTCCCCACGTTCTTCCCCGTTTTCAGTGTCGAAACGGTCACTATTGTCATGGCAATCGGCGTGGCGGTTCTCGCCGGAGTCATCGCGGCGCTCTTCCCCGCGGTGCGCGCGGTCCGGATGAAAATCGCCGACGGACTGCGGTCCATAGGATAACTGCATGAAGATCCCTCTTGCGTATACCTGGCGGAGTCTCTGGGCCCGCCGTCTGACAACGATCCTGACCCTCTCGGGCCTCGCACTCGTTGTCTTCGTGTTTGCCGCAGTTCTCATGCTTGCCCACGGACTGGAGCTGACGCTGATCGAAACGGGGTCAGACGACAATGCCATCGTCCTCCGCCGATCGGCGAATTCCGAACTCGTGAGCCAGATCGAACGCGACGGGGCCAACATCATCCGAACACATCCGGAAGTTGCCACCCAACCCGACGGGAAGCCGTTCATGTCCGGCGAGACGTATGTGATCATTAATCTGTCCAAGAAGGAAAGCAACGACATGGGGAACATCACCGTTCGCGGCATCGCTCCGGAAGGAATGAAGCTGCGACCGCAGGTCAGGCTGACGGAAGGGAAGATGTTCCAGTTCGGCACAAACGAGATCATCGTGGGGGAGAGCATTGCAAAGAGGTTCAAGGATTGCGAAATCGGCAAGCAGATCAGATTCGGTGACGCAAACTGGATTATCGTGGGGCATTTCGACGGCCAGGGGACTGCTTTCGACTCGGAGATCTGGGGGGACGTAGAACAACTGATGCCGGCGTTTGGCCGGCCTGTCTTCTCATCGGTCACGGTTCGACTGACCAGCGCTGGCGCGTTCGAGGCGTTCAAAGCGCGCGTCGAACAGGACCCGCGAACGCAATCGGCGGAAGTCAAACGCGAACGGGAGTACTATCGCGAGCAGTCCAAGCTGATGTCCGACTTCATCAAGATCCTCGGACTCGTTGTGACCGTTATCTTCAGCATTGGTGCGATGATCGGTGCGATGATCACGATGTATGCTGCCGTCGCAAACCGGACGGTGGAGATCGGTACGCTCCGGGCCCTGGGGTTCAGGCGCCGGAGCGTCCTCGGCGCGTTCCTTGTGGAGTCGCTGCTCCTTGCAATCCTGGGAGGCCTCGTCGGGATTGGTCTTGCTTCACTGATGTCGTTCGTGAAGATCTCCACAGTGAACTTCGGGACGTTCACGGAACTCGCGTTCGGATTCGCCCTCTCTCCCCGGATTGCGGTCAATTCCCTTCTTTTCTCGCTCATGATGGGGATGATCGGCGGGTTTCTCCCGGCGGTCCGCGCTTCGCGCCTGAACATTCTTTCGGCACTCAGGGCCTCATGAGGACTTTGAGGGCGCGCGCCTCGGAGCAGCCTGCTCGCCGACCAGCGTCGCTGCGAGCCAGCGCACCAGCGGAAGGATATCGGCAAGAGTAGCGGAAACGACGTCGAGAAATGCCGGTTTCAGGCAGGCCGTGTCCGCAAAAACTTTCCCCGCGTAGAACTGCTTCTGCTTCAGATGCTCGATCATCGGATGATCGCGCGGGTATCCGAGCGGCGCCTTGAGCAGCTTCTCACCATCGATGCCGCCAAATTCGCGTCTGAACCGGGCGTTCTTCACAACGGCGAGAAATTCATCCGGCGCCGTTGCAATGGCGTTCCTGATAACCTTCAGTTGCGGACCCGTCGGCATGTAGAGCCCGCCGCCAATGTAAATCTCCCCTGGCTCAATCCCCAGGTAGAGACCCGGCGTTTCCGTCGGGCTCTTCCGCCCGCGGAGTTCAAAGCTTGCAGCAATGTTGGTTTTGTATGGGGTCTTGTTCTTGCTGAATCGCGTGTCGCGGTAGATCCGGAAGATCGATTTCCTGGGATGAAACTCAAATTCCGGTGCAACGTCAGCCATCCGATGGGCCAGGCCGGCAATGAGGCACTGCATGGGGAACCGCACCAATTCTTCGTACTGATCCTTTCTTGCCTGGAACCAGGGGCGATTGTTGTTCTTCTTGAGCTTCTTCAGAAACTCGAGGCCCTCCTTCGGGAAGCCGTCGAAGGGAGGGAAGAAACCTTCATCGAGAGGGAGATGTGCTGGCATGGCTACGGTGCTCCGTTATCGTTCTTGAATGGTGCCGGGGTCGACGAGCCTTCCGTCCCGATCGACCCAGAATTCCTTCCGCCCTCCGCCCATGTCGACCGGATCGCCATTTGTGGCGTTGAAAAACGTGATGCGCATCCGGTTCCCTCGAAACGAGATCTGGACGAAGCCGGGGAGAGATATCCCTTCTTTCTCCGGCGCTGACTGGGCCGCGGTGAACTCAAAAGGCGGGACGGGGAATTTAACGCGAGTCGGGTTTGATCCGGCACCGGAAATAATCTGCACCGAGGGGAATGGATCCTTCCCGGTCCTGTTCGGGGCGTACAGCAACTGGAGCGAGTGATCATGCCCCGACAGCGCGGCCTGGAAGCCCACACCGCCAGCCCGGATCACCCGGCTGAGCGAGTCGATGTACTGCCTGTACCGCTCGGCGCAGAGATCCTGCGGGTCGAGCCAATTCTTGATCCAGGCGACGGCGTTTGAGTCTTTGTCACAATTCGTCAAATACTCAACCCTGTTCCGCTCGTCGTTCCAGAGCGAGTACCCGGCATGTTCACCGACGCTCTGGAAGGGATGGTGCGTTACGAGGATCCGCCACCCGATTCCGCGATGGTCGCGCGAAGTGGCAAGAAGCCGGGCGAGGCTGTCCAGAGCGGATCGCCAGGTTTTGGGGTCGGTCCGGAGCGGCAGCGCCGAGTCATAGAATATGAACTGCACGCTGTCGGGCGATGATCCCCCGGCCGGAAGGGTCATCTGCGCCGGGAACTGGTAATGGTAATTCCACCACTCGATCGCCGCCTCGCGTTCGTTCCCGCGATTCGATATTCCCACCGGCCCCTCCGCCATGTTGAAGAGGCCGAAGAGGAGCGAGGATTCGAAAGCGTTCCGCCGGTAGTAATCATGATCGCCCGGAATAGCATGTACAGGGGTCCTGCCGAGACCTTCGAAGACCTCCTTGAAGGGTCCGAGGATCGACTTCACCTTTCCCTCGACGTCGGTCGCGGGAAGATTCAGGCCTGTGTTGTAGAAGTTGTCACCGAGGAATACAACGGCCTGGAACTTCCCCCCGTCGTGACGGCCCGTGAACATATCCGTCATCACCCCCGCGTTGCCGCGGAGCGCGCTTCCGGCCTCCCCCCCATCGCCGATCGCAAGAACCGTCAGTGGCGCCCCGTAGAGACGGTCGTCGGGCTGGGCGGCCGGCGAGGCAACGGAGTGCCGGACGAATCCTGCAAAGAGGACGAACAGAACAGCGTTGAGCGTGCGCATGAGCTCCTTTCACGTGCAGGGAGAAATATACACGAAGACCCCCCAAATTCAAAATGAGCTGCCTTTTCGTCCGCCCGGGAATTTCGGCCGGGGAAACATTGTTTTTCAAGTATGGAAGATATCACCTTCTCAGACGACAAAGACATGACGACCGATTTCTCAACCGACGTTCTTGAGCGAAGCCACACGATCCCGGTGCTCGTCGATTTCTGGGCGGAGTGGTGCGGCCCGTGCAAGACGCTCGGCCCGATCCTCGAACGGCTGGCCGAAAAGAACAAAGACCGCTGGATCCTCGCCAAAGTCAATACCGATGTTCATCAGGAGATCGCCGCGCAATTCGGCATCAAGAGCATCCCCAGCGTCCTGTTGTTTGTGGACGGGAAAGTCCATAAGGAATTCACCGGTGCGCTCCCCGAACGGGCGGTGGAGCAGTGGTTGGACAAGGCACTGCCCGGCAGATTTGAGAAGGAGATCGCGAGGGCGGAGACACTGGTCGCAGAAGACCGGACCGCCGAGGGCCGCTCTCTTCTGGAATCCGTGCTTGTTCAAGACGGCGGAAACGAGCGGGCCAGAGTCCTCCTCGCCCGGAGTTACGTGACCTCGGACCGCGTCAGGGCCGCCGGGCTGGTCGAAGGAATTGAGGAACATTCGGAGCATTTTCCAATGGCCGACGCTATCCGCACAATCGCCGGATTGAGCCAAAAAGCGGCCACGCACGGAGCCGCCACGGAAGATTCAGCGGAGCTGACCTACCGCGCCGCAATTAAGGCGCTTTCCGAGTCCGATTTCGCGGCCGCCCTGGAACAGTTCATCGAAGTGATCCGCATGGATAAATCCTACGAAGATGAAGGGGCCAGGAGAGCGGTCATCGCGATCTTCAGGGTGCTGGGCGATGACCACGCCATCACGATGAGGTACCGGAGGGCGTTCAGCAGCGCATTGAACGTTTGAAAGCCGGCCGCACGGCCGCCTGGCCGATCCCGTTTACTGCAGCTTCTTCCTGAACCGCAGGACGCTCAATGTCAGAATCAGCACACCAAAGACCAGAAGCGCGAGCGTCTGCGCCCAGAGCTCGTTCAACCCCGCCCCCTTGAGAAAGAGTCCCCGGACGATTTCCAGGAAGTATCTGAGCGGAATCGCATACGTAACGTATTGAATGACGGTCGGCATATTGGCGATCGGGAAAGCGAAACCCGAAAGGAACATAAAAGGCATAAAGAAGAAAAACTGGGCGATCAGCATGGCCTGCTGCTGAGATTTCGCGATAGTCGAGATGAAGAGGCCCAGACCCAGGGTCGTGAGAATGAACAATCCGCTCAGGGCAAACAGGAGGGGCAGGCTCCCCAGCAACGGCACACCGAACCAGAATCGCGCGAGGGCAAGGACGATCAGCACATCGACGTAACCGATAATCGTGAATGGGATGAGCTTCCCGAGAATGAGCTGCCACGATTTGATCGGCGTCACCATCAGCTGTTCAAGCGTCCCGATCTCTTTCTCCCGAACGACGCCGAGGGAAGTCAGGGTCATGGTGATGAGCATCAAGACCAGCGCCACAACGCCCGGCACCATGTAGTACGCGCTCTTCAGGTCCGGGTTGAACCAGATCCTGGGTTCCGGAACGATACGCGCAATCCTGACACCGCGTTGTAGTGTTGCATACTGGGCGAGCAGTGATTGCGAAAAAGATCCGACAATCTGCGTGGCATATCCGAGCAGGATATTCGCGGAATTCGCATCGGATCCGTCCAGAATAACCTGAACCTGGGCACTCTCCCGGCCAAGCAGCGATCTGCCAAACCCTTCCGGAATCACGAGGGCGATGGAAGCTTTCGCATGCTCGATGTAAGAATCGACCTCCGAAGGGACATTGACCTGAAACCGTTCGATAAAATAGCCGGAGGTGGTGAATCGCCGGACGAACGTCCGGCTCTCCTCCGTCCGGTCCATGTCACAGACCACGAGGGTGCTGTTCGTAATGTCGGTGGTCGCTGCATAGCCAAGCAGCAGCACCTGGAGGAACGGCGCAACGATCGACACCGCGAGCATTCTGCGGTCCTGACGGACCTGGTAGAACTCCTTCCTGACGATTTCCCCCACAACCTTGAGACTGTTCCTCATGCCCGTCCTCACAGTGTCCTCTTCTGCATTCTCTTGACACTGATGCCCAGCGTCACGGCGGCAAACGCGATGATGGCCAGGAATTGCGGCCAGACCACCCCCAGTCCGACTCCCTTCAGCATGACGCCGCGGACGAAGATGAGGAAAAACTTGTTCACCGCAACATTGGAAAGAACCTGCAGAACAATCGGCATGCTCGCGATTGGGAAGACGAACCCCGATAGAAGCATGGAGGGGAGGAGCGAACTGAAGACCGACATCATGAATGCCACCTGCTGCGAATCTGTGACCGTGGAGATCAACAGGCCCTGGCCCAGAGCCCCGATGATGACCAGAAGAATTCCGGCATAGAGCACCAGGAGGCTCCCCCTGACAATGACGTCAAACAGAACATAGCCGAGGATCAGGATCAGGGTTGCCGCCACCAGCGCGACGAAGACGTACGGGATCGTCTTTCCCAGGATGATCTCCACCGGCCTCAAGGGAGACACCATCAGCTGCTCCATGGTGCCGCGTTCCTTCTCCCGAACGACGGTCATCGAGGTCGAGATGACGGCCGTGAGGACAATGATGAACCCGATGAGACCGGGGAGGAGAAACTGCGAGCTGACCAGGTCGGGGTTGTACCAGATGCGGGGCTGGAAGTCGATCGGCACATACTGCTCCCTTCCTGCTTTCCTGAACCCCTCCGCCACAAACCGGGAGGAGTACTCCATGATGATCCGTGTCGCGTAGCCGACCGCCTGACCTGCGGTATTCGCGTCCGAGCCGTCTACGAGAATCTGCACCTGCGCTTCCCTCCCGGCGAGGATATCGCGGCCGAAGCCGGCCGGAACAACCAGGGCCACCTTTGCGTCGCCGTGCAAGAATCGATCCTCGATCTCGTCATACGCGTAGACGTCGAACTTCTGGTCAAAGTACTCGGACCGGCCGAATTTCTCCAGCAGGCTCCGGCTTTCTGCGGTTTTGCTCTGGTCAAAAATCGCAAGGGGGATATGCTTGACATCGAAATTCATCGCGTAACCCACAAGAACGATGAGCGCCGCAGGCAGGACCATGAGCATGCCGAGGGAGGTGGGATCGCGCCAGATCTGACGGAATTCTTTGACAATGATGGGACGAAGCGCTCTGATCATGGTGATCTCCTCATGCCGCCCGCGCTCCGGCTTCGTCCTGTTCGAGAAGGTAGAGAAAGACATCTTCGAGCGAGGGGACGATACGGACCGCCTGGGAGACCGGGATGCCACGCTGCTGCAGCGTCTCGACGATCGCGATTCGGCCCTTCTGTTCGTCCTCCAACAGAACGTGCAGCTTCGTCCCGAAGACCGTCGTCTCAAGCGCCCACGGCATTGCCCTGACGGTCTCCAGGGCATCCACAATGCCACCGCCGGGGAGCGACACTTCCAGGATCGGATTCTTGATATGCTCAGTCTTCAACTCCAGAGGACTGCCGCTGGCGATGAGTTTGCCGGCATTGATCAGGATGATATCGTTGCAGTATTCCGCTTCGTCGAGGAAATGCGTCGTCACAAGCACGGTGATCCCTTCCGACGAGAGCTGGTTGATCAGCTCCCAGAAATTCCTGCGCGAGATCGGGTCGACCCCGCCTGTGGGCTCGTCGAGGAACACGATCTTTGGCTCGTGCAGGATCGCACACCCGAGCGCCAGGCGTTGCTTCCAGCCGCCCGCCAGGGTCCGGGTGAGACTCCCCTCCCTCCCCTTTAGATTGGCCATCGCAATCACCCACTCCATCCGCTCCCGGAGTCTCGCATTCTCGAGACCGTAGACACCGCCGTAGAACCGGATGTTCTGCTCGACCGTGAGATCGTCATACAGCGAAAATCGCTGGGACATGTACCCGATTGTCTGTTTCACCTGCTCGGTCTGGGTGTTGATGTCGAAGCCTCCGACCTTTGCCGTGCCGGATGATGGCTGGAGGAGTCCGCACAACATGCGGATCGTTGTCGACTTCCCCGCCCCGTTCGCCCCGAGAAAACCGAAGACCTCACCCTTGCGAACAGTGAAGCTCACGTTGTCAACCGCGGTGAATTTCCCGAAGACTTTCGTCAGATCGAAAACCTCGATGGCGTTTTCACTCATTCCGGTTTCTTCACACCCCTTTCGGGTCCGCCCAGGGCCCTTTCAAGAGACGCCTGAGCCACGGCAAATTCCACCTGTGCGCCGGAGAACTGCGTCTGCGCCTGAAGGAGAGACACCTCTGCATCAAGGAGATCCGTCGATGTCGCCAGTCCAGACCGGTACTTGTCGGCAACAACCCTCAGGTTCTCGGTCGCCTGTGACACGGCCAGCTCCGCCAGGGAAGACTTCTCCAGCGAGCGGCGGACATTCAGCGCCGACCGGCGCACGTCAAGAGTGATGTTCTCTTTCAGCTGCGTCCGTTGAAGCTCTGCCTGCCTCAGCGCCGCCTCTGCCTGCTCGACCCGGCTCTTCGTCGCCCCCCAGTTCCAGACATCGAGCGCCAGCGATACCCCAACGTCCCACGCCCCGAGGAATTCCGGCGTGACCGGCTGATACCGTGCGTTCGGGTTGTTGTAGTTCAGATTGGCGGTGAGCTCAATCTGTGGCCACCACGCTCCCTTCGCCGCACCGATCGAGGCGTGCGCGGCCTGGATCCGGGCTGCCGCGGCCTGAAGGTCGTACCGGTGAGCAGTCGCCAGGTTCGCGAGAGTCTCAGGAGACGCCTCCGTCAATGGCGTGAATACGGAAACGCGCGAACTCGCTTCCCCGGGACGCGAGGCCAGCTCGATGCGGGTGTCGGTCGGCTGCCCGATCAGATTGTTCAAGGTCATCTCACCCAGTTCAGCCTCATTCCGGGCTTCTATCCGGCCGATCCTTGCATTCGAAAGCTGGACTTCGACTTTGAGAAGGTCGTTCCGCGTTGCGACGCCTGCTTTCACAAGACGTTCCGTGTCACGGTGGAACGACTCGAGACGCTGGACATTCTCCTCGGTGTACTTCTCGACCTGTCGCACCTGGTACAGCGCCCAGTAGGCCGAAGTAACGCTGAACGTCACGTCGGCACTCATCATCGAAACGTCGAGGGCCGACGCGTCAGCCTGGAGGCCCGCGGCTTCGGCGGCCCCGGAGATTCGTGAGCCGGTGAAGAGCGGCTGCCGGAGGCCAAGGCGGAGAATGACCTGGTCAGGCGGCACGTTGCCTGGGGAGAAGGCGATAGGCAGATTCTGGGAAGTGAAACGGAATTGTCCCTCCTTGATGCGGGTGTACGAACCATACAGGGACACCCCCGGATAGAGCTGTGCGCCGGCCTCGTCCGCCCTTGCCTGATCGGCGCCAGCCCTTGCAGCGGTCATACCAAGCGCGCGGCTGTTCCGCCGGCCAATGGTGATCGCCTCGTCCACCGTCAGAACCTGCGCGTTCTGGGCCAGGAGCGCGGTCGCGGAAAACAACCATACTGCGGCAATCCACTTCATGCCCGAGCCTCTTTCTGGTCTGTGCGTGTCAGGAGTGAAATGAAGACATTCTCGAGCGTCGGGCTGATCACCCGCACGCCATGGATCGTTACGCCGGCAGTCCGCAGGAGCTTCTCCACCAGGGGTATGTCACGCGGCGCACGGGGGACAACCACGTTAAGCCTGTCGCCGAATGCCTGAACTTCATAAGGTCCCGGGTCCCTCCTGAGTGCCTGAAATCCTTTCCGGACAGGATCGCAGACGATCTCAACCACCTCGCCGGGCATTCGTTCCTTGATCTCCGCAGGAGTGCTCACGACCATCGCCCGGCCCCTGTTCATCAGGGCCACGCGGGTACACCGTTCGGCTTCGTCAAGGTAGGGCGTGCTCATCACGATGGTGATACCGCGGCTCAGCAGGGACTGCAGAATCCTCCAGAAGTCCCGGCGTGAAACCGGATCGACGCCCGTTGTCGGTTCATCGAGGAAGATCAGCTTGGGAGTATGGACGAGCGTGCAGGCCAGCGCGAGCTTCTGCTTCATCCCCCCTGAGAGCTTTTCCGCCAGGCGTTTCCTGAAAGGCGTGAGGCGCGTGAACTCGAGCAGTTCGTCGCGCTGCTTTTTGAAATCAACCACACCGTTGATCTGCGCGAAGAACTCGATGTTCTCGTCGACCGTCAGGTCGCCGTAGAGCGAAAACCTCTGTGAGAGATATCCGATCTCCTTCTTCACCAGATCGGGATCACGTGCGATGTCGTGCCCCAGGACCGTTGCGCTCCCCGAGCTCGGCGCAAGGATGCCGCACAGCATCCTGATCGCCGTGGTTTTCCCTGCCCCGTCGGGCCCGACGAGACCGAACATCTCGCCTTGCCGGATCGTCAGTTCTAGCCGGTCGACAGCCAGTACGTCGCCGAACGACTTTGAGAACTCTCTCGTGGTGATGACGTCATTCATGGCCAGGTCGCCTGAACTACCGTTTGACCAGGTTGATTCTGGCATCAGCCGGGAGCCCGGGCTTCAGCGCGTGGTCGGGGTTGTCGACTTCGATCTTGACTCCGAAGACAAGCTTGGTCCGTTCCTCCTTGGTCTGGACATTCTTCGGGGTAAACTCGGCGCTGGGCGAGATGGAAACGACCTTTCCCGTGAACGTTCTGCCCGTCCCATACGTGTCCACGGTGATCTGCGCCTCCTGGCCGAGATTGACGCGACCGAGTTCGGTCTCGTTGACGTAGATCGTCAGCTTCACTTTGTCGAGGAACGCCAGGCGGAGGATGTTGAAGCCGACGCTCACGAGTTCGCCGGGCTCCGCCGACTTGAGCGTCACCGTGCCGTTCGCGGGAGCGAGGAGAGTGCAGTCGCGCACCTTTTTCCTGAGGAGATCTGCCTGCGCGGCAGCGTAGTCGCGACGAACGCGGGCGCCGTTGATTTCCTCCGGCCGGGAGCCGCGGCGGAGCTTCTGATACGTTTGCTGTGCCGCCACAAACCGTGCGTAGGAATCGTCGTACTGCTTCTGGGTGATCGTCTGCGAAGCAAGGAGGCCTTTCATCCTTCCGTAGTCGGCCTCTGCGGTCTTGAATGCCGCTTCGGCCTGGAGGATGTCCTCCGCGCGGAACCCTTCGACGGCGAGCCGATAGGCAGATTCGAAGGCTTCCAGGTTCGCCAGGGCCTGGCGGAGTTGAATCTGATATTCGACGTCATCGATGATCAGAAGGGTATCTCCTTTCATCGCGGAGGACCCCTCCTCCACTCTGATCTCTTTCACTCTCCCGCCGACCTCCGTCCCGATGTTTATGGTGGTCCCTTCGATGATTCCTGACGCCTCGATGACATCGCGGGCGCCATCGGAGCAGCCGATCAGTCCGGCTGCAAGAAGGAGCAGAGCGACACTGTCCATGAATACGCGCATACGGTCCTCAATGAATTGGTGCATGGTTCTTCAGTTGGTCAAAGATCTTCCTCCCCTGATCCGTCATGATACCGACAAAGAACATCCGGACGATTTGCTGAATGGCTTCTTTGGCCGAAAACGATTCTTGCGACAGGATCGCTGGCCGGACCACCGCCTGGATTGCAGCAATGTAGGAGAGGATCATGACCCGCTGGTGTACGTCTTTGTGGACATAGCCTTCTTGAACTCCCTGGGCGATCAGGCGGGAGAAGTTGTCGTGTATCTTCTTCCGGCGGAACTCCTCGATCCGCTCCCAGAGATGGGGCATCGTGCGGTGAATCTCCCTCGCCAGCAGGCTGTCGATCCTTTGCGAAAGCGTCCCGAGGTGAGCCATGAGCAGATTCATCTTCTCGACAAACCCCACATCCGCCCCAACAATTCTATCGAGCCCCCCGCCGATTTCCCCCATTGCGCGATCGAC
The DNA here is from genome assembly GCA_036848195.1 of Bacteroidota bacterium. Classification (GTDB taxonomy): domain Bacteria; phylum Bacteroidota; class Ignavibacteria; order UBA10030; family UBA6906; genus DAIUKN01. Next base: position 6,265 of record DAIUKN010000001.1, on the reverse strand, counting down.
GAACTCTTCGATCATCTGCTCCTTGCTCTCGAAAACCCTGTAGAAAGTCTTCTTGCTCATCGCTATGCTGGAGGTAAGTTCGTCCACTGAAAGGTGGGCGTACCCGTTCCGGGAGACTCGCTCCTGCACGGCAGAGAGTATCCGTTCTTTCACCGAATCGACTGCTTCAGCCATGCCGCACCTCAGGAAACTTTTCCAGTTTTCTTCGTTTCCCAACGAACAAAAAAAAGGGGTTACTGAATACCGCGGAAACGCTTGCCGTTTTCATTGTTTCCATTATACAACCCTCCGGATCAAAAGTCAAGCGATTTAGAGTGGGAACCGGGCTTCCACCGCCGCTAGATCAGACCACGTGCACCTCTTTCAAACCTGGAGGCCAGAAAAAAGAAACCCCCGGCTTTCGTCGGGGGTTTCCTGGAGATTGCATCCTGAAGATTAATACATGTCACCCATGCCGCCGCCCGGAGGCATCTGCGGGGCCTTCTCTTCTTTCGGCTTCTCAACGATCGTCGCTTCAGTCGTCAGCAAGAGAGCCGCGACGGAGGCTGCGTTTTCCAGCGCGGTGCGAGTCACCTTGGTTGGATCGATGACGCCGGACTTCACGAGGTTCTCGTATTGTTCCGAGTACGCGTTGAACCCGAAATCATCCTTCCCTTCCTTCACCTTGTTCACGATAACCGAGCCCTCCTGACCCGCGTTCTCAACGATGAGCCGGATCGGCTCCTCGAGTGCGCGGCGGATGATCTCGACGCCGGTCTGCTGGTCTTCGTTCCCGACCTTGATGCCGTCGAGTTTCGACGCGGCACGCAGATACGCTACGCCACCGCCCGGTACGATACCTTCCTCCACCGCTGCGCGTGTGGCATGAAGGGCGTCTTCGACACGCGCCTTCTTTTCCTTCATCTCCACCTCGGTTGACGCGCCGATCTTCAACACAGCAACGCCGCCGGAGAGCTTCGCCAGACGCTCCTGGAGCTTCTCCTTGTCGTAATCGGAGGTCGTCTTCTCGATCTGCGCTTTGATCTCGTTGATGCGCTTCTTGATGTCATCCTTCTTGCCGGCGCCCTCAACGATGGTGGTGTTGTCCTTGTCGATCGTAACTTTCTTCGCGGTGCCGAGATACGCGAGTGTCGCGTTCTCCAGCTTGTATCCCTGCTCTTCAGAAATCACGGTCCCATTCGTCAGGATCGCGATATCTTCCAGCATCGCCTTGCGGCGGTCGCCGAAGCCCGGCGCCTTCACGGCCGCGACGCGGAGCGTTCCGCGCAGCTTGTTCACGACGAGCGTGGCAAGCGCTTCGCCTTCCACATCCTCCGAGATCACCAGGATCGGGCTGCCTGTCTGGGCTACCTTCTCGAGAATCGGGAGAAGATCCTTCATCGAAGAGATCTTCTTGTCGTGGATCAGGATCTTTGGATTTTCAAGCACCGTCTCCATTGTCTCGGCATCCGTCACAAAGTACGGCGACAGGTAGCCGCGATCGAATTGCATCCCTTCCACGACGTCGATCGTGGTGTCGGTTCCCTTGGCCTCTTCAACGGTGATGACGCCGTCGGTGCCGACCTTCATCATGGCATCGGCAATCAGCTCGCCGATAACGCTGTCGTTGTTTGCGGAGATTGCACCTACCTGCGCGATCTCTTTCTTGCTGGTCTTGTCGACCGGCTTGCTGATGGCCCGAAGACCTTCGACGACCTTCGTAACTGCCAGGTCGATCCCCCGCTTCAGATCCATCGGGTTCGCACCTGCCGCGACCATCTTGAGGCCCTCACGAACAATCGCCTGTGCGAGAACGGTCGCTGTGGTGGTGCCGTCACCGGCGACATCGGAAGTCTTGGACGCGACTTCACGGACCATCTGCGCACCCATGTTCTCCAGGGGGTTTTCCAGCTCGATTTCTTTTGCCACGGTCACGCCGTCCTTCGTAATGGTCGGCGCGCCGAATTTCTTGTCGATGACAACATTCCGGCCCTTCGGACCGAGCGTCACCTTTACCGCATCGGCGAGCTGGTCGACGCCTCTCTTGAGCGCCTGACGGGCTTCGGTGTTGAAGTGGATGAGTTTTGCTGACATGGTTGCTGATCTCCTATGAAATTATTCAGTCGTCACTTACACAATCGCGAATACATCGGCTTCCCGCATGATGAGGTACTCCTCACCTTCCACCGTCACTTCCGTGCCCGAGTACTTACCGTAAAGAACCTTGTCGCCCACTTTCACTTCCATCGGAACCTTCTTACCGTCGTCCGAGACCTTTCCGGGCCCGACCGCCACTACTTCACCCACCACGGGCTTCTCCTTCGCTGTGTCTGGAAGGATAATCCCCCCCTTGGTCTTCTCCTCTGCCGCCGCCGGCTTGATAACGATTCGATCAGACAATGGCTTCAGCTTCATAACAGCCTCCGTTTAATTTGTTGATTTTAAAAGACTTAAAAGAGTAGCGTCAATACACACCCGAATAGTAGCACTCACTACAGGAGAGTGCTAGTAATATATGAGTTTGAAGATCAAAGTCAAGTGGGGAGTGGCGCCCGGAACGGAAAAGGGGAGTGGCAGAAGGGGCGAATCGAGATCCCTGGCCCCGGAGAACGGGAATCAGCTGTCACCGTCCGCCTGGCTGCCAGGGTTAAAACCCGCTGAAAGCTTCGAAAGGCGTCGAAATGGGGCCGCTTTGGCCCCTCCTCTAACGCGCTTTCGTCACTTCGAAAACGTGAAACGCATAGCCGGGGAGGTCGAAATACATTCCTTTTGTCATGAGTTGTGCACGCTGGCGGAGGTATGTCGCTTCCCCCATGAAGTCCCGGAACTCTATGGAGTTTCCATTCAACCGCTCGACAGGAATCTCCACGTAGCACTGCCCGCTGTGGGGTGCGTAGTTCACCACCACCATCCATGCACCACCGCTTGCGTCTTCCCACCAATGAATGAGGTAATTCTGCCAGGTGGGGTTGTCGTGCCAAGCAGCTCGCGGAGAGAGAAGATGCCACTCACCCTGCTGAAACACGGGAGAGGTGACACACGCCAGGATTTGCCGGTAGAATGATCGCAGCCGTTCAGAAACCGGTTCCGCCGGGCGACGTGAGAGCTGGACCGGGAGCTTCACAGACATCCCCTCCAGTTGACCGTCATGCAAGAGGAGCATCCCGGGTACGGTGGCCATGACGACCGCTGCCGCCATATGCCACGCTTCACTGGCAAACGCGCGAATAGCGCGTGGCTCGTCGTGGTTTTCGATAAAGCGTACCGAATGCCGCTGGAAATCCATCTCCGCACGGAGGTGATCCCGCACTGACCCGGCTCCTTCACGGAGGAGCCGATCATACAGGATCTTGTCGTACGTGTAGTCGAATCCCTGCTGCTGCAGCTGCCACTCCATGTTCCAGTATGCCTCCGCCACGAACAGGAAGCCGGGATGCTTCACCGTCACCGAATCGATAGCCTCCTTCCAGAACTCCGTGCTGACGTATCCCCCTTCCATCCTGGTGACGCGATCCCCCCAGGTCAGGAGAAACACGTCCTGCAGAATAAGCATCGCCATATCGCAGCGGATGCCGTCGCACAAGCCGGCGATTTCCTGCACCAATGCTATCATCGCCCTCCGTGCGGCCGGATCCATCGGATTCAACTGCGCCGTATCGGTCCACCCCGGAAACGTCGGATCCCTCCCAAAAGCCAGAGTGGCCTCGCCTTTCGCCGTCTTCGTCCTGAAATAGAGCTCCGGCTTCCGCTTGTCGTCTCCAGACTCACCGTTGATATAGTATTCCGGGTGCTCGGTAACCCAGCGATGGTCGCGAGCGGTGTGATTCGATACGAAGTCGAGGATCAAGCCCAGCCCGCGATCCGCCAGCCGGCGCCGGAGATGAGCCAATCCTGCGTTCCCTCCGAGTGCGATCGAAACTTCATACGCCTGAACGGCGTACGGCGAACTGAGAATATCGTCCACCCGGACATCCGGAAGCGCCTTCCGGTATTCCTCCTGCAGTCCAGGGAGTGTGCGTGCGATATCACGCCCCACTGCACCCGTGGTCCAGACGCCCATAAGCCAGACGGCATCGAAGCCGAGACCGGCCCACTCATCCAGGACGCCGTCGGGAATCGTCTTCAACGTGATCCGCTTCCCTTCGCGCTCGGAGAGCTCGCCGAGCAGGACTCTGATGTTGACTTCAAACAGGACCGGGTGCACAGTCCGGTGAAGTCGGAACGCCTTACTCTGCTTCTTCGCCATGGTCTGCATCCTCTGTCGGCATGGATTGATCGCTGCGATCATAGCCTTCGGGATTTCCCGAGATGACAAGGACGAATTCGCCCCGGGGCTCCTTACGAGTGAAATGTTCAATCACTTCAGCAACGCGCCCGCGCACAACCTCCTCAAACTTCTTCGTCATTTCCCTTGCCACGGCGATCTGCCTGTCGCCCAGCGTAGCAAGCAGATCGTTCAGCGTGCGGCGTAGTCGGTGAGGGGCTTCATACAATACGATCGTCCGATCTTCGCGTTTTAGCCGTTCGAGGCGGGTCCTCCTCCCCTTTTTGGGCGGGAGAAATCCTTCAAAAACAAACCGGCCGGTCGGGAGTCCGCTGACAACGAGCGCGGAGAGGAGCGCACTTGCGCCGGGGACAGGAATCACCGTGATTCCACCCGCCACCGCAGCCCTCACAATCGTGAATGCGGGATCGGAAATGGCGGGTGTCCCGGCATCGGTCACGACGGCAATGGATTCGCCGGCCCCGAGTCGTTCGATGAGCTCCGGGACCCGTCGGTGTTCGTTGTGCTGGTAGTAGCTCAGAAGCGGTTTCTTGATGCCGAGATGATCGAGCAGAATCTTCGTCGTCCGCGTATCCTCCGCCGCGATCAGGTCAACCCCGGCGAGTATCCGTTCGGCGCGCCGCGTGATATCGTCCAGATTGCCGATGGGTGTGCTGACGACATACAGCGCGCCCGGCTGAATCGTCTCACTCATATGCCCCAGTCACGGGGATAGCGAAAGTCGACGTTGATGGTCCGATTGGAAACCTTGGCGATCACGGGCGGTCGACGCTTGAATTGGCTCACCATCACCATTCGCTTCACCCTCCGGACAAACTCCTCTTCAAATCCGATCTGGATCAAATCCTCGTCACTCCGCCGTTCATCGATCATGGCGAAGAGCAATTGATCCACGCGCGCATAGGTCAGCCCCATCTCGCCTTCGTCCGTCTGCCCCTCCCAGAGATCCGCGGAAGGTTTCTTCTGCACGATGCTTTCCGGAACACCCAGCGATTCGGCGAGCTGCCAGACTTGCGTCTTGTACAAATCCCCCAGGGGATTCAGGGCACATGCCATGTCCCCGAAAAGCGTGCCGTACCCGAGCATCAACTCTGTCTTGTTGCTTGTTCCAAGCACGAGAGCCCTGTCACGACTCGAGATGTCGTAGAGGACAATCATCCGTTGGCGAGCCATCACATTTCCCTGCCGGACATTGTCCGCGCCGTTCATCCCGGCAAGGTAGGCATCCACCATCGGCGTGATGTCCACAACTTCCGACACCATCCCGAGCCTGGCAATGACAAGCTCGGCGTCCGCTCTACTCTGAGGGCTGCTCGACCTGTACGGCATGATCACGGCCCGCACGTTTTCCTTCCCGAGCGCCTCGACGGCAAGATACGCCACAACGGCAGAATCCACGCCTCCGGAGAGACCGAGGACTCCGTTGCGAAATCCCGCATTCAGACATTCATCGCGCAGGAAATTCACAAGCAGGGTCCGTACAACTCCCATGTCGAGGGAGAGGTCCTGTTTCTGCCGTCCGCCGGTTTCCATGCGGACAAACTACAAAAATCAATTGTGGTATTCAATCGCATTCTCCGTCACCGGTGTCTGGTCGCTTGATTCTCGGCGGGTCTTTCGATATTTTGAACTGTTCCCTATGCTCAAGACCAGAGGAAGCAGGAGGTTCGTCTATGAAGGGATGGAGAAGAGCCTTGTTGCTATTGTTCGCCCTCGGCCAGATCGGCGCGACGACCACCGTCGCCGCCGGGAAGCTGACCGAGCGTCTCCAAAGCGCGCTGAGAGAATCCGGAGCGGGGGATCAGGTCGGGGTCTGGATACAATTCTCCGACAAGGGCTCCCGGGAACTGCTTAAGGCCGCCATCCCACAGGATGTTGTCTCTGAACGCGCCCTCCTCCGGCGGCTGACCGTTCTCCCTCCAGACCGTGCGGTGGACTACGCCGACCTCCCGGTCGATGAAAGCTACGTTCAGGCCGTCGCGTCACACGGCGCAACGATCC